>CAMWHW010000001.1 GCA_947174175.1 uncultured Clostridia bacterium
ATATTGTGAAATAGATGTTTTTTGGAGAAAGCGAAGTAAAAGTATGTCACAAAAGAATTGGGACAAATATGAGGTGGCTTTACTGATCGAAGCCTATCAAAATATTAAGCAAGGAAGAGTGGATAAGAATACCGCTCTTGTTGCTTTGTCTCAAAACTTAAGACAAATGGCACAAAATGAAGGCTTGGAGATTGATGATGTGTTCCGAAATTTAAATGGGATGCAGTGGCAGTTGGGATTTATAGAGAAAGCCTTTATTGGTAATGATTTCGAGAGTCGAACACCCCCTAAAATTTTTATAGAAATGGTTACAGTTTATAATGATAACCGGAAAGAATTTCAAGACATTTTAAAAGAAGCATACAAAAAAATTGCTACAGAAATAGAAATCAGCGACGATGTACGGAAAGAGTTGTTTAGAAGATGGGTTATCGACAAGATAAACATATCGTCAGCAGCATCTGTTGTAGATAATATTAATAATGTTTCCACTTATGCAAATAAGCGTAGTATAGCAAAAAAGAGTTTTTGGAGTTTTAGCGATTATAGGGAATTTAATATAATTCGCGTGAATCTATCAGGAAATAAACTTTTCAAGATGATGCACGGCAAAGAGCATCGTAAGTTTGAAAAGAACGGAAAACTCTATTCTGATTTTTTGAAAGAGTGCTTTAGCAAAAATAAAAATAATTGTCAAAATAATTTACCTAAAGATCAAGAAGAAGCTTCAGATTCCAAGCAAATAGAAAAATTTAATCAAGGTGAGAATTTAACGGTCTCTGCTATAGATGAAAGTCCTTCGCCCAAAAAATCACTTAAAGAAGTTGCCGCTGTAACTGATGTTAAAAATGTTTCAAAAGAAGTAGTTGAGGCCAAAGAAAATTTTATTTTGGCACAATATTCTTTATGGCTAGTACAAGAGAAAAATGTTTCATATATAACAAGCCGAAGCTATGCTTCGAATTTACGAATCGTGAATATTCGTGCGCACGAAATGGGGTTGCTTGATACCAGTTTGTTTGATATAGCAGATGAGGATTTGCAAGAAACAGCTAGAAGAATTTTATCCGATAAAACGTTTTCCAAATACAACAGTGAACAGCATAACCGATTTAGTGCGGCGTTGCAAGCGTACTTAATGTTCAAAACTGGGGAAAAGGCGACGGGGATCAGAACAAGGAAATCACACAAACATCACGAAGCAGTAACGTGTCCAGACGAGCTAAAAACACTCTTACTTAAAAAGTTTCCATATGGTATAAGAACAGATTCGCAAATAGACATGATGAAGCTCAAGAATTTTGCCGGCATGTTTGATGTGAATTTAACTGAAAGTGAAGAATTATTAAAGACGCAAATTTTGGCTGGCGGTATTTTTTATGATGGAAAAATATATTTCGTCTCGGATGAGGTTATTGAAGCTATCATAGAAAAGATTAATAATGTTTTCGCGGAAGGGTATAGTGTAATTTACTATGAGGAATTGCTCGGCCGAAATTTTGAATGGTTTGATGAAAAACATATTTCAATGTGGGAGCTGATTCGAGAAGTTCTTGACAAACATAGCGAAGACTTATTTATAAGTAAAAACTTTTTACGGTACGGTACCGAACGCATCAATGAGGCGGATGCCTTGGAGGCGGAATTCGAAAAGGTTTGGGGTGACAATGCTACTCGTACTTACGATGAAATGTACGAACTGTTACCATATATTCCTGACGAAAAAATAAAGTCGTATCTCTCGTTTTGTAAAAAGTTTGTGTGGTCATCTCATGAGACCTTTGCGTGGATAGACAAAGTTATTATCTCCGAGGAAGAAAAACAAGCGATTATTGATTATGTAACGGATGAGTGTGAACTTATTGGACATGCTTCTATCGCTAATGTCCCTCTTGGAAATATCGAAGAAGAAAACTATCAAATCTCGATTACAGCAATATATTCCGCAATTTACAATTTAATACTCAAAGACGATTTTAAAATCAATGGCAAAATTCTTACTAAGAATAACAGCGGAACTGATGCCTTGACGCTCGCAAAGACTTATTGCGCAGAGAAAGATACCTGCTCATTTACGGAACTGAATAATTATGTTACTTCTATAAATGGGACGTCAAATAGACAGGTTGCCTTACGAGCAGCTTATGATCAGCTCGTAAGAGTGGAAGCGGATAAGTTTGTTGCTGATAAATTTATTCACTTTGATATTGAAGCAATCGATGAACTTTTGGAACAAATAATAGTCGAAGATTTTGCTTCCATTAAAAGTATTGCAACATTTGTTATGTTCCCTAATTGTGGTTTTACTTGGACTTATTACCTTGTAGAGAGTTTTTGTTATAGATTTAGCAAAAAATTTACATTGCGCGTTATTAACCTCAACGATAAAAATGCGGGTATTATAGCAAAAAAAGATTTAAATTTATCATATATAGATATGCTTGCTATTGTCGCAGCAAATTCTAAACTCGATTTAACATCCGATATTATAGGGCAATATTTGTTTGATAATGGATATTTGGGAAGAAGAAAGACGCCAATAGTTGATACTGCAATAGAAAAAGCAAAAGATATCAGGGAGGGTAGGTAGATGTATTCATATAGTTTTGATGAAGAAACGGGTGGACTTCTTCTCAATTCAACTCCTACCAGTTTTTCTAAAGAACCTCGTCCCGTATATGCAAGCGAAATGGACTTGCTGGGCTTTTCGGCTTACTGGGAATACAAACACCAAGACGAAGTTCCTTATTTGTGGGCAGAGTCTAATGTGTATTGGTACAGGGGGCAAATCATAGCGAGAATTAAAGGTGGCGATTTATACCACAAACCAATTTTAACGCCTGCTGTAGATAATGAAGGTAAAGTCGTTTTTTGCAGAGAATCAGGGTGCATTTTGCAGCAGATGGATATTATCCAGATGTGCCAAAGGAATAGAGAACTTCTCAATACAATGGAAAGAACAACTGTACAAAAAATTGTACGGGTATATGAGAAGTATAAGAACAAACTTGATATATTTCATGTCGCTTTTTCTGGTGGCAAGGATAGTGCTGTCTTGTTGGATTTGGTGAAAAAGGCTCTGCCCAAAGGAAGCTTTATTGTAATTTTTGGAGACACTGGAATGGAGTTTCCTGACACGTACAGCGCTGTGGATTACACTGAAGCACAATGTGCGGCTGAAGACCCACCTATACCGTTCTACAGAGCAAGTTCTCATTTTAATACTGAAGAATCTTGGAAGTTGTTTGGCCCACCCGCAAGAGTTTTGCGTTGGTGTTGCAGTGTTCATAAAAGTACACCTCAAACACTTAAAATGCGAGAAATTACAGGAAAAGACAACTACACGGGTATGGATTTTGTAGGCGTTCGCAAAGAAGAGAGTTTGGCGAGAAGCACCTATACTTACGAAAACTTTGGAAAAAAACAAAAAGGCCAGTATAGTTTTAATCCCATATTGGAATGGACTTCCGCTGAGGTTTGGCTGTATATATTCACAAACAATATTTTTGTAAATGAAGCTTATAAAAAAGGAAATTCTAGAGCGGGTTGTTTGTTTTGCCCTATGTCTGGAGGACAAAGCGATTATTTTAGAAGATGTAGTTATACCGAAGAAATTGATAAATATATCTCTTATATAAAAAATTCTTATAGCGCAAAAGACGACAAATCCGTTGAATCTTATCTAACCAATGGTGGATGGAATGCAAGAAATAATGGAAGAGATTTAGCAGATAATCCATTTAGATGCATTGAAAATACATCTAAAGGTATGCTAAAAATAAATGTTATCAACCCTTTGACAAATTGGGAAGAATGGATGAAAACTATAGGGTTTGTAACGAAAAATTCTGATAAATATGTAGTTCAATATAAAGATAAATCAATCCCATTTGTTATTAAAGATAGTAATAATAGTTATGACGTACTTATTAGTGAAGCTGAATTAAAAGAAAATCCTAAATTCGGAAAACTGTTTAGACAAGTGTTCCGCAAAGCCGCATATTGCACAGCTTGCAGGGTTTGTGAAACAAATTGTCATAACGGCAGCATCCAATTTATAAATGGAAAAGTTAAAATTTCAAATTGTATAAATTGTCATCAGTGCCATGATATCGATGATGGTTGCTTGTTGTTCCATTCATTAAGACATCCGCAAGGAGGGGGTAAAAACATGAAAAGTCTTAATTCTTTTGCCGACCATGCTCCTAAAAGAGAGTGGCTCGTAGCGTTCTTTGATTTAAAAGAAGATTTCTTTACTAACCATACACTTGGGCCAATGATGTATGATATGTTCAGAAGATTTTTGAAGGATGCGGGATTAAATGATAAAAATCATTTTACGCCGTTTGCGGAAATGATTGCTCAAATGGGGTGGGAGACAGAAACAGCATTGGGGTTAATAATGGTAAATCTTGCATTTGAAAACCCTCAGATAGAATGGTATATTAATAACCTTGATATAGGCTATTTTTATGAACGAGAAAAAATAGAAGATATGCTCGTAGCATGTGAAGTTAAGCCTAAAGATGCCAAGTCAATTTATAAAGCTTTTAGAAGAATTACAGAAACGCCGTTTGGAACGAATTTGAATTTTGGACAAGCAAGCAGTGAAGATATCGTTCGCTTTAAATGGTCTATTTCGGATAATCGTGTAGTTTTATATGCTTTATATAAATTCGTAGAAAAGTGTAATTTAGATAATAGAGAGTTCCACTTATCATATCTTTTCAACGAAGAGATTGAACGCGACGGAGTTAGCCCTGTGCGTATGTTTGGAATTTATGATGAGGAAGAGTGGAAATCCATTCTTTTAGGACTTTCCGCAAGATATCCTGAATTTATCAATGCCACATTTACCAATGATTTAAAAACTATATCACTCAAAGATAAAACGTCCAGCGACGTTTTGGAACTTTTCAAGGAGGAGCTTTAATCATGAACGTAAGAAAATATTGTGAGTATTTTAATATAAACGAGACATATTTTCCGTGCATCGACGAATCTGCCATAAATGCTGGTGTGGATTGGCAAGCAACATATCCACATGAAACATTTATCAAGCTTTTAAAGGCAACCGAAAACATGTTAGGCGGTGCTACTAAGCGTTCCGTCTGGATCCACGGTGCTTACGGCACGGGTAAAAGTCAATGTGCTTATGCGCTTAAAAAAATATTGGAAGCTCCGGAAAAAGATTTGCGGATATATTGGGATAAGTTTGAACCACTTAAAAGGGAGAATCCGCTACTAGAAAAGCTTTTAGGGCATAAAGATAAAGGTATTATAACGGCATATCGTTATGCGTCGGGAAGTATCAATTCGCCGCAGCAACTTTTCTTGGCTGTTCAAGAAAGTATCAAAACGGCACTTATTAATCAAGGCGCACAATATATGGGCGAGCGCACATTAAAAGAAGGAGTTATTGACTGGCTTAGTATGCCTGCGCAAAAAGCCTTTGTTGACTCGCTTTTGAATAAGCCCGAATGGCAGTCATTGTTCGCGCAGTCGAGTGCGGACGAAATTATAAATTCATTGCGCAAAAACGGTGATGTTTCGTCTTTAATGGATAATATTTTCCGCATGGCGGGGAAAGAAGGAATTACTGCTCTTTCGTTGGATGCGGATAAATTGCGCGACTGGATAAAAGATATTATTGAAACTAACAAAACTAAAATCGTTTTAGTCTGGGACGAATTTAGTGACTTCTTTAGGTTAAACAAGAATTCGCTTGGCGAGTTCCAAAAAATTGTTTCGATTTGCGAAGAAGCGCCGTTCTATCTTATAGTTGTTACTCATCCTATATCTTCTATCAGCAATAACGATGATTCTTGGAAAATTGTTCAGCAACGTTTTGACAGAATAGAAATTGAGTTACCCGAAAACATTGCATTTGATCTTATTGGACACGCTTTCAGTGTTAAAGATTCTGCAAAAGATGAATGGAATAAAATGACTAGTGGGTTGGAGGCATCTATACCCAATTCTACTGCTGCAGTTATGAAAGCCGCAAATATTACAGACAGAGCAGTAATTAAGCGTATTTTACCTATTCAACCAATTGCGGCACTGGTGTTGAAAAACATCGCAAATGCTTTCCAGTCGAATCAGAGAAGTATGTTTGACTTTATAAAGACTTCGCACGATGTTGATGTTAAGGCATTCCAGTGGTTTATTCAAGAATTCAGTCCTATGGATGAGCAGCCACTATTAACTGTTGATATGCTTTGGGATTTCTTCTATGTAAAGGGCAAAGAATATCTTACTTCTGATATTAAACTTATTTTGGATACGTTCCCGCAGCAGACTGCGCTTAATGAAAAAGAAAAGAAGGTTTTAAAAGCTGTGCTTATTATGCAGGCTATTGACCAGCGTCTGGGTGGAACGCTTCCGATTTTAAAGCCCACGGATCAAAATCTTGATTATGCTTTCGAGGGGATAGCCGAATACGAAACATCCGCTAAAAATATCGCAAAAGCATTGGAGAACAAAGGTATTCTAATCAGTAATCCTATTGGTGATGGTAAGAAAGCTTTTGGCGCGGCTGTTTTGGCGGGCGACAATGCAAAAATTGAAGCATCAAAAACGGATATAAGAAAGAATAAGGGTACAACAAGCTTTCTCGTTTCTCAAGGCGATATGCTCCCTATGGCACTTTCGCTTACGCCCGCACTCAAACTTCGTTTCGCAAGGGATGACAGCGGAATAATGCGTATTGTTACTGTGTCGGACTTTACAAAAACAATGGAAGAGTTAAAGCATAAGGATGTTACATGGCATTTTCAATCTGTACTTGCTCTTGCTAAAGATGAGGATGAGGCACAAAATTTCCGTGCTTTAATTAAAAGAACAATTGCGAACGAGGAATACAAAAATATTATTGTTATTGATGCCCTATCTTCGCCGCTTGGTGTAGAATTATTTGAACAATATGTTGATTATTCGGCAATGGCGAATTATTATCAAGGCAACAATAATCAGCAGGCTAAAGAGAATTCAACTAAAGCTAAAAATGTTTTAAATAGGACTTGGAAAGATAAGATCCATGACGGGCAGTTTTATGTATATACTTATGCAAATCAAGACGGCGAAAAAGCAATAGGGGCAAACAACGTTCACGTTATCTTACAAACGCTTGTGCTTAATAGATTCCGTTACATATTTGATTTTACTAAAGGCCTTACAGAATCACAATTAAAACTTACCAATCCCAAACAAGTTTCACGTTATGGAATGGGAGGCGCGGATATAAAAGGCTTGATTTCAGGCTGTGAAAAGAGCATACTTGGATTAGTATGGGGTAAAGAAAAGTATTGGCTTGTTCCCGAATTACAGAATGCGCATATCGTTATTATCAAAAAAGCTATTGATAAATTAATTTCAGAAGCGTTCGTAGAACACGGACAAATTTCAATTGGCGAAGTATATGACTGCTTACAAGATGAATTTGGATTTTCGCCTTGTAGTTTGTCGGCTTTTATTACGGGATTTTTGTTAAAAGAATATAGTTCTGACCCTTATCGGTGTATTGATTCTGAAGGGTATCCTAACACTATGACTCCCGATAAATTAGCCGAAATGATAGGTAATTATATTGGGAAAACACCTAAACCTACGTATATCGTCAAGATGACGCAAGAGGAAAAAACATTCTATGAGGCAACCGAAGAAATGTGGGGTGTTCCGGCAACAACATGTTCCTCTCCCAGTCAGGTTGGAACGCTAATCGGCAATAAAATGCAGTCGTTTGGTTATCCTACGTGGTGTTTGGAAAATGTAGACGACTGTGGTGTTTATGATATTGTCAAAAAATACATAACTCTAGTTCAAAGTGACGGAAAAATTACGCATAACATAGCTATTGAAATAGGCAGAATTGTTATGCAAAAGCCTACACTTATAGCAAGTCTTAAAGGTCTTCTTACGTCTGATAAATGTAAAGATGGTATGATTGCCTTCCTTAAACATTACAAAGAAGGTAAGCTTATGGATCTTGCGGCGGAGATCGGTGCAAATGACGTAGTTCTTTTCGATATTAAAAAAATATTCAGCGTTAAGCATTCCGCCATGTGGATTGCAGAAACGGGCGAAACAGAAATAGATAAGCTCATTATTGAGTATGAAGTAATAAAGCTTATTAATAATCTGTTGAATGTTTCTTGCAACACGAAAGAGAAGGCTTTCGACGCTTTGAGGGAAGTACTTAAATTCGCAGGGTTTTCGTGTGATGCGTTAAAGGCAAAAAGGCCTTCTCTTGAAAAGGTATTGAGTTATCTTCTTAAAATCATGAATAGAGAAGATATGTTACCCGAGATGATGAAGGAGCTCTTTGCAGAACTTGTAGCGCATAGATCAGAGATATCAGAAATTCTTAACAATAAACTTGCGGTTTTTGAAGAGCTGTACGAAGCATATTTAGAAAACTTCTCTATAATAGAAAAAGAGGAGATTCAAAATTCTATCAATAGGGAATTATTCACTGCACCCGCGACAACAAGCAACCAGATTGTAAAACAGGCAGCCGAGACTTATCGCAAAAATCAAATTAAAACGCAGCTCTTCAACCAATGGAAAGAATTGACTGGAACAAAAAACCCGAGAGAATGGTCGAGTAGATACCAAACGCCTATCATGTGTTTGGTCGACTCTGCTGTGTATGGTGAAGCTAAGCTTGCATTTGCAACTTTAAACAGTACATATCAAAGCGATTCCGATATTCATGCCGCGTTAGATTTTCTAGCTAAATCGCAAGATTTCTTTAACCGCATAAAGGAAGCCGCGTATAGAGATGAAGAGTTTAAAAATAAAATAATAGGCTCGTATGTTGTGCTTCTTCCAGATATAAATAAAGTTAGACAAGCATTAGACGCTCTCGCAATCGATGTTTACGATTGGTATGATAGTCCTACTGTTAAGCAAAAAATACAGCAAATGGCAGATGCAGAATATTTTGCTGGTGGTAGTGATAAAGCTATAGGGCTTATTGACAAAATGAGTGATGCAGAGCTTAAAAAACGCTTGAAAGAGCTTGTTCAAAAAGATGTTGAATTAGGAATGAAGATTATTTCGAACGAGGATAAATAAGATGCTTGATGAAAGCGTAAAAAGTTATTTGTCTACAGCAAAAGGATTACCATTCTTTTATGCAGTGGGCGATAGTGAGTATAAATCCACTTTGGACGAGCTTAAGCAAGTAGGCGTAAGCGTTATACGCATAAGTGAGTTTTGCAAAAAACCCGACAAATTTCCTAATTTAGACGATTTGGTTGACTCATTTCGTACAGCAGACGTGGATTATAAGTCCAATAAATATGTTCTAGTTGGGTTAGGTGAATTTCTTGCCTTAAGAGGTGAATCAGTAGCTCTAAATATTTTGCGAGATTTGAAGGGTAAAACACTTGGAACGGCAAGAGTTATTCTTTTGCTGCGTTTCGTTGGAACACAGGTTAAAGCAATTGCAGAAGAAGATATCAGAATTAAGTCACGAGTTTATGTCAGCAGTAAAAGCGGAGAAAATATTTCTATAGTAAATGTAAAAATTGATCAGGGCGTGGGATTGGTAAAAGAGGATGGCATTCAGTCGCTTTTACGTAGTTTAGAAGAAGGCAAAACAGGTAAATTGTTTGTAAAAACCAATCTTCAACTTAATGAATCTATGTTGTCCATCGAGAGTATAGAGGATTCTTATTCAGCAATAAAAGTATTGTCACAAGGGTTTAATTTGTTAAAATCCTTTGGAGAAGAAGAACAGTGGCGTAGATTCTTGGGTGATTTGCGCAAATATAATTATTCGCTTTCAAAGTTTTTTGAGAACTATGGTTTCTATTCCGACTCTGAAATGGATTTTATAGAAAAAGCTTTCGGGTACGAATATAAGAATTGGTTGTATTTCATTTACTTAAAATTAAACGTCGACAAATTAAGCAATCCCTATTTACGATATGTTATCGAGAGAGTGGATAATTTTAAGGATTTGAAAACGCAAACATTAAATGCTATTATTTCTGTCAAGCATACAGAAAAAAATTTCAAAGTCCTATATATTGCCAGAAAGAAATTAGTAAGGCAAGTTCCTGAAGCCGACATCGCTGTATTTATTCAACACAATGAAATTTATCCCGATGAGAGCATTTATAAGTTGACAGATAATACGCTTTTAGAACGGCAAACAATAATTCGTTGGGTGTCGGAACACGGCATAGTCAAAGAGATTGAACATATTTATCCCGCATTATTTTTGTATTTACAGAAGTATTCGTTTGTGTGTGGTAAAAATTCCGACAAATTAACTGAATATTTTGAAAGGTATAAAAAACAAAAGATTGCAAACAGGGTCGAAGATGGATTTGAAGAGTATGCGACAGAATGTTCAAGTCTATATGCGGGGTTGGATACACGTGCTAATGCGCTGATGAAACTGGGAGACAAAAAAGCTACATATCTATATTGGATTGATGCTTTAGGAGTGGAGTATTTATCCTATATTCAAGAACGCGCCAAGCAAAAAGGACTTTCTATTCAGATAGAAATTGCGAGATCGATTTTACCTACTATTACAGGAATCAATCGAGGCTTTTTCGACGAATGGAGTGGAGATAAGTATAAAGAGCCTAGATTAGATGATATAAAGCATCATGACGTTGGTGGCTTCGATTATAGAAAATGCAAACTGCCTATTCATCTTGCAAATGAATTGGATGTAATAGAGGATGCACTTAATCGCGCTGCTACTGAACTCGCTTTCCATAACTACAAAAAATTTATAATAGCAAGCGACCATGGTGCATCCCGTCTTGCAGTTTTGGGCCAACACGCCGAGAAATATGAAACTGATACTAAAGGAGAATACTCGGGTCGTTGCTGTAAATATTTTGATGAGTATGATCCCCAAAAATCGGTTGCAGAAAACGACTATGTAATTTTGAAAGATTACGGTAGATATAAAGGTAGCAGAGAAGCCAACGTAGAAGTGCACGGCGGTTGTACTTTGGAAGAAACGGTAATTCCCATTATTGCATTGTCATTGAAAAACCAGACGGAAGTTCAAATTGTTGTTTTGACTCCTGATGAGCTTACAATTGATAGAAAGAATGGAGTTACTGTATCTGTTTATATTTCATATGTGGAATTACCTAAATCTGTGCGTATGGAAATTAATGGTAAGCCTTATTCTGCTGTGCAAACAGATAAAACGCATTTCAAATTTATTTTAGGGGATATAAAACGCTCTGGCGATTATGAAGCTAGCATTTTTGATGGCTCGAATTTGATAGGGCGTGTAAAACTTCACTTCAAGGGAGCTGCTGGCTCTACAAAATCAGACTTTGACGATCTTTTTTAAGGAGAGGAAGACATGACTTATTCTGATAAATTAAGAGACTGTTTTGATGAAATGGTCGTTTATAAAGATTTAAAAAAGACGAATTTCTTTTCGGCTTTGAGTTTGCCTGCATTTATGCGTGATTGGCTTTTAAGAAAGTTTGAAGATGAAGAGGGAGAGTTTGATAAAGACGAGTTAGCGCGTTTTGTAAAAAAATTCATACCTAGAAAAGAAGACTGGAATGCTATTAAAAACAGAATTATTGTTGAAGGGGAAAAGGTAAAATTTTTAGCTAAAATTTCCGTAAATATAGACATCCGCACAGGCGAGGTATCATTTGCATTGCCTGAGTTTGGGCTTGGCTTTAAAGAGACTATTATTGAAAGTGGTGTCTGGGATGAATGCAAGGACGATCTTGTAAAAGGTAGAGATATTTGGGGAATGATCGAGCTTGGATATCGCGCTCCCGATGCTTTTGATATTGAATTTGAATATGAAAGGACTAAATCAAAAGCTAAGACATCTAAAGAGGGCAAAATCAAGTTACTGTCATTTAGAAATTTCTGTCCGTATGAAATTGATGTAGATCAATATAAAGAAGCCCGCAAAGAATTCACTACAGAAGAGTGGATAAATGTTATTTTAGGTGCCGTCGATTATAATGCAGATGGTTATAAGACTGAGGAAGAAAAGCTTACTATGCTTACTCGGTTATTGCCATTTGTGGAAAAGAGATTGAATCTGATTGAACTTGCTCCCAAAGGAACAGGCAAATCCTATCTTTTTGGCAATGTGAGTAGATATGGCTGGTTATCCAGTGGTGGTATAATGAGCCGCGCTAAAATGTTCTACGATCAGAGCAAACGCCGTGAGGGATTGCTAGCAGGCAGTGATTTTGTTACGCTTGACGAAGTGCAAACTATATCTTTTACTGATACTGACGAAATGAGAGCCGCATTAAAGGGATATTTGGAGCAAGGTACTTTTACTGTTGGCGATTATAAAGGAGTTGCCGAAGCCGGAGTTATTCTTTGCGGAAATATAAGAAAAGAAATAATGGACGCTGATGGATACGGCAACATGTTCGTCGAATTACCTGTTGTGTTCCACGAGTCTGCATTAATAGAAAGATTCCACGGATTTATAAAAGGCTGGAATATTCCAAGAATGAATGATGATTTAAAAGTTGCTGGCTGGGCCTTAAATTCAGAATACTTTTGCTCCATAATTCACGAATTGAGAAGCGATTTGACATATCGTTCCGTAGTAGACGAATTAATTGTTGTCCCCGACTCAGCGGATACTAGAGACACAGAAGCGGTTAAAAGAATAGCAACAGCATATCTAAAGTTGCTATTTCCGCATGTTCAAAACGCTAAAGATATATCCGCATATGATTTTAAGCGTTACTGTTTATCAAGAGCGATGAGAATGCGTGATACAATTCGTTACCAGTTAGGACTTCTTGACAAAGAATATGCAGGCAAAGATTTACCAGCATTTACAATTTCAAAAGAAGATTGATGGAGTTAAAATGGAAAGCAAACGATGCTATGTATGCGGCAAAGAATTATCAAAGAACGAGATTGGATTAACAAAAAAGCTTATCGATAAAAAAGCAAATAAGTTTTATTGTCTGTCTTGCCTTGCTGAATATTTGGAAGTAACCGAAGAAGAACTGCTGGCAAAAATTGAAGAGTTTAAAGAAGAAGGTTGCACTTTATTTAAATAAAGGATAAGAATGAAGCAAATGATTTATGCCGATAATGCGGCAACGACAAAACTTGATATTGAAGCATTTGAGGCAATGAAACCATATTTGCTTGAGGATTATGCTAACGCTTCGCAGCCTTATTCCTTTTCCCGAGGCGTCAAAAAAGCCCTTAAAGATTCGCGTGAGATTATAGCTAAATGTATTAACGCTGAGCCTGATGAAATCTATTTTACGTCAGGAGGTACGGAAAGCGATAATTGGGCGATAAAAGGAATTGCTTATAACGATTCTAGTCGAAAAGCTATAATTACAAGCAATATAGAACACCATGCAGTTTTAAATTCTTGCAGACAAGTTGAACGACTTGGTGTTCCTGTTGCGTATTTGCCAGCTAATGAAGAGGCTATTATTTCCCCTGAAATACTGAAACAGTTTATAACTAAGCAAACTAAACTTGTATCAATAATGATGGCAAATAATGAAGTTGGATCTATACAACCTATCAAAGAGTTGTGTGCGATTGCTCATGATAATGGCGCGATTTTCCATACGGACGCGGTACAAGCGGTAGGACATATCCCTGTGGATGTTAAAGCATTTGGAGTAGATCTTTTATCTGCCTCGGCTCATAAGTTTAATGGACCTAAAGGGGTTGGCTTTCTTTATATAAAAAAGGGAACTAAAATTGCTGAACATGAAATCGGTGGACATCAAGAGCAGGCGCTGCGCGCTGGCACCGAGAATGTAGCCGCGATTGTTGGTATGGCTATTGCATTGAAAAACAATTGCAATAATTTGGCAAAGAACTCGGAACTAGTAACAGAGATTGAAAACAAGTTTAAATCTTTATTGTCCAAGACAAATATAGATTTCATTGTAAATGGCTCAAAAGTGCATATTCCTGGGAATATCAGTTTATCGTTCAAAAATGCTGATGGAGAGATGCTGTTACATCGACTTGACCTCTTAGGCATAATGGTTTCAACTGGTGCAGCGTGTGATAGTAAAAGCACTCAAATCTCACATGTCTTACAAGCAATAAAAGCTTCTGAAGAGTATGCAAAAGGAACGATTCGCATATCATTTGGTAAGTATAATTCGTTGAAAGATGCCGAAATAATTGTGAATGGTCTAATACAAATTTTATCGTAAAACAAAGAAATACAGCCCGGCGGAGGGATCCGCCGGGCTGGTTTTATGCTAAAAACTTTGGGGAGTGAATTGGAACGGAAGTGCCCGAAAATTGGGGAGTTTCGGGAATTAAAATTCCGTTCATTGGAGTTTCGGGGAACTGTAATATCAGCGCCATATTACGGGCTGTTTTTGGGTTTTGGCAGGGTATTTCCGCTTCTCGCTAAAACACCTCGCCGGGTTCAAATTCGGGGACTTTATCCCTGAATTTCGGGGATTTTCCGTCGTATAAACAACCGAAAACCGATTGCTAAATTTCGTCTTTCTCAACTTACCTCAAAGGACGTTTTTGGGGAATTAATCCACCGGGTCTGCCTTAAAAACTTTTTAGTGCGCACAAAATTGCAATCGTGCTGGAAAACTGCTATACTTGTTTTGAAAAACGTCGGGAGATAAGCAAATGAAAATTTTAGTTATAGGCGGAACGGTTTTCGTAAGCAAATTCATAGCGGAGTATTTTTCCGCAAACGGGCACGAAGTGTACGTTTTAAACCGTAACACAAAACCCCAGCTGCCCGCAGTCAGGCTTATTCAATGCGACCGCAAGGCAATAGACGGGCAGCTCAAAGACTTGCATTTCGATGTCGTAATAGACGTAACCGCGTACACCGCGGAAGACATAAACAGTTTGCTCGACAATCTTGAAAGCTTTGATAACTATATAATGATAAGTTCCAGCGCGGTATATCCCGAAACTCTGCAAATGCCGTTTAAGGAAAGCGACGAGCGCGGCGCGAACAAATTCTGGGGCGATTACGGCACAAATAAAATTGCGGCTGAAAACGCTCTTTTGAAGCGTGTTCCGACCGCGTATATCATAAGACCGCCCTATCTGTACGGTGAGTATAACAACGTTTACCGCGAGGCGTTCGTGTTTGACTGCGCCGAAAGGGGCGCAACATTTTATCTGCCGAAAGACGGCTCTATGCCGTTGCAGTTTTTCCACGTAGAGGACCTGTGCCGGTTTATTCAAAGCATACTCGCGCAAAGGCCCGAACGGAGAATATTCAACGTCGGCAATGCTTCCGTAACGGTAAAGGAATGGGTGGAGTACTGCTACCGCGCCGCAGGAAAAACGCCGCAATTCAAATACGTTACGGGCGGTACGGAGCAGCGCAATTATTTCCCGTTTTACGATTACGGCTATGTGCTTGACGTGACCGAACAGAACAAGCTGTTGCCCGATTTGCTGCCCGTTGCCGACGGCTTGCAGCGGGCGTATGCCTGGTATAGGGACAACAAAAGTGCAGTAAAGCCCAAAAACTATTTTGAGTTTATCGAACGCAATTTAAAATAAATTATTCCAGGTAAAGTATTTCTTTATCATTGGGGTTGACATTTTTCAAAAAATCAACTATACTAACAGTAGTAGATAGGCGAGGGAATTGGGCAACCCCATTTTGGAAGTCCCTTTCGTAATGACCCTATCTTTTTTTATGCATTTTTAAACAATTGCTACATAGAGGGCATTTGTTTATCCGAAAACTTCTTAACCTCAGATCATATGAACTTCATTTGTCAAAAACTACGAAAAATTGTTTGTGTTGGCTATGGCAAAAAAAATTTTTCGACAAAATTCGGCAAAGCGGAACGAAATGCATTGACAATAATCTTCCTCAACTATAAAATCACATTTATCAAAAAGATATCTAACGGTGAAAAAACATCGTCGGAGAGGAGGAAAATTTGACGGTAAAAACAAAAAACGGCGCGCTTATTGCGGTGTGCGCCGGCATACTTGCGGGCACGTTCGCAAGCGGTTGTGCCGATACGACAGCCGTTCCGCCGCACGCTCATACGTATAACGAAAGCGAATGGACGCAGGGCGAAGCGGGTCACTGGCGAAGCGCGACGTGCGGGCACGATGAGAGGAAAGATTACGGCGAACACGTTTACGACGGTGCCTCGGACGCGGACTGCAACGTATGCGGTAAAGTGAGAAAAATTAAAGAAAATAAAGACCCCGCGGAAAGCAACGGAGCGAAGCCCGAAGATAATAAGGCAACGACCGATGAGCAAACCGAGGGGTTTATTATTGGCAAAAATACGGACGGACTTATAGTCGAGGGCATAAGCGCGGAATATGCGCTGAGCACGACTTTCAGAGCACTGAATTTCGATACGCTTGAATACTCCGTCTATCTTTCCGAAAACGGCGCAAAGCGCGGAGAGGTGCCGCGCGAAAACTACCAAACCACGGTATATTACGGCGGTAACGAGGTTTTAACGCCCCAAGAACTGACTGCCGACGGGCAGTATACGGCGGTCGTAAAGCTTATGGGCGCGGTGTACGCGGAGGGCGGAAAAGAGGGCGCGGACGGCGTTTCCGCGCATATAAAATTTACCGTTAAAAACGGCGTGCAGTCTTTCAGTCTGACCGAGGGCAAAACCGAGCAGGTGTCTTCCGCAAACGATAAAATGAGCGCGACATGGAAGTTTGAAGCGGTGCGCGCAAACGGGGACAAATTTACGTTCGAAGGGAGCGAAGCGGAGATATCGCCGCCCGATACCGAGACGGTGGGAACGCGCACGGCGGCTGTGAAATACGCGGGTGTGGAAAGGGAAATTCAATACACGGTTAAGCCCGTGCCCGAGATTGTAAACGGCGGGGTAAACGTGACCTTGAAGGGCGGTCCCGAAAGGGAGGTCGACGGTGATTACGCCGTGATAGGCGCGGACGATTTCAAGGCGGAGTATTCGGTGAACGCGGGCTACGATTATTCGGTAGAGACCGCGCTTTTTTATCTTGGCGAGCAGGCAAACAGTGTCAGGCTGGAAGCGGGGGAAAGTATTCATTACGTGACCGTGCGCGTGACGTTTAATTACACGGTGGAGGGGGAAACGATTACTCGGAAATATTCGCAGGAGTTCGCCGTGACCGTGAGGAAAAAACAGCAGGAAATTAATTTGCCGCTCGTATATAGCGGTGCGGATATAATGAACGGCAACGGGATAGTACGGCTGAACGGGCAGGACGATTTTACCGCAAGCGTGAACGGAAGTGCCGCGGAGATAAGGTATAGCGGCGAAGAGTTCGGTCCGATTTACGGCGGTTTGGTAATAGACGTAAAAAAGCCCGCAACGGTCAAACTGAAAATAGCCGTTGCGGGCGGTGCGTTTTGCGGTATGATGGAAGGCGATGAACAGGGCGACGGACAATATATTGCCGGCGAAGAAGAGTTGAGCTTTTTCTTTGCCGCTGGGCAATACGTGCTGTACGTTATGCCCGATTATTCCGACGACGTGATTATAATTCACCGCGTCGAAATTATATATGAATGATTAATATTTCACTTTTTCTATCACGCCACCGCCCAGACAACGGGAGGAGTCGTAAAACACCGCGTACTGGCCCTCGGTCACTGCGCGCTGTTTTTCGGCAAACTCCACGCGCACGCCGCCGTCTTCGGGCACGATTAATACTTTCTGTTCGCCCTGACGGTAGCGGAATTTCGCCGTACATTCGAAGGGTTTTTCAGGCGCGTCTATGCCTATCCAGTTGAGATGCGAAACATTACACGAGTGCGAATACAGCGGACTTTCGTCGCCGTGGGAAACGTATAAAATATTGTTCTGCAAGTCCTTTTTCACGACGAACCATCTGCCGTCCTCGCCGCTCTTTCCGCCTATGTTCACGCCCCTGCGCTGACCTATGGTGTAGTGCATAAGTCCGACGTGCTCGCCCACTTCCTCGCCGCCAAGGGTGACGATTTTACCGGGCTTGGCGGGCAGATATTCCATAAGAAATTTGCGGAAATTGCGCTCGCCGATAAAGCATATGCCCGTGGAATCTTTCTTTTCCGCGGTGGCAAGTCCGTTGGCAACGGCGATTTTGCGCACCTCCTCCTTGGGCAGATTAGCAAGGGGGAACAGCACTTTTTCAAGCTGCGGCTGGGTGACCTGATTTAAAAAATAGGTCTGGTCCTTGCCCTGGTCTGTCGCCTTCAAAAGGTAGTGCTTGCCGTCTTCCGAATGGTCAATGCCGCAGTAGTGTCCCGTGGCAATATAGTCCGCGCCCAGCGAAAGCGCGTACTCGCGGAAGGGACCGAACTTGATTTCGCGGTTGCACAGAACGTCGGGGTTGGGCGTTCTGCCCGCGGCGTATTCGTTCAGGAAATGTTTAAACACTCTCTCTTGGTACTGCTTTGCAAAGTTCACGCTGTAATAGGGGATATCCAGAAGCGAGCACACCCTGCGCACGTCGGCAAAGTCGCCCTCGGCAGTGCACGCGCCGTTCGCGTCGTCCTCCTCCCAGTTCAGCATAAAAAGCCCTATTACGTTGTAGCCCTGCTGTTTTAAAAGCAGCGCCGCCACGGAGCTGTCTACTCCGCCGCTCATTCCCACGACCACGGTTTTCATAATCGGACAAATTATAACACTTCCCGCCGCCTTTTGCAATTAAATGCGGTTGCGTAAATCAAATCAAAGTGCTATAATCGGGATATGGATAAGATTAACGACAGTCTTCCCACGGATGATAACATTCTGCTCTCGCTGGTCAACACCAAGCTGAGGGACGGCGACACGCTTGCGGATTTTTGCGCGGCGTACGGAGCAGAGGAAGGGCAACTTATTTCGCGCCTTGCCCGCGCGGGTTACAAATACGACGAGGAGCAAAACGCTTTTATGCGCGTATGAGACGACTAGGAAAAATTCCCTTTGCCGACGGCGGCGGAGGGAATTTTCCTTAAATACGCTTTATTGGATAAAAATACGCTTAATCGGAGAGACGGCTACCGTTGATTTTGCGGCGCCGTTAATGTATAATGATATCGTAGACAAAAATGCCGGACGAAAAGTTCCGACGGAGCAATTATGAAAAATTACGGTATTGCTATAAAAAAGTTAAGAAGGAATGCGGATATTACGCAGGCACAGCTGGCGCAGAAGCTGAACGTTTCGTCGCAGACGGTAAGCAAGTGGGAAAACGGAGTTAACCTGCCCGACATCCTGGTGCTGGAAGAAATGTGCGGGCTGTTCGGCATTACTATGGAAGAGTTTTTGCGGCTTGCCGACGGCGGCGAACTTAAAACCTCCGCGACTGCGCAGCCCGAGCAGACTGTTCAGACTCCGCCTGCGGCATTTGCGGAAACCGTTCCCGCGGCAGCTCCCGCAGCCGCGCGTCGCAAAATCAAACCGTGGCTAATTGTTCTGATTGTATCTGTCGTTACGATATACGTCGCTTCCATTATTACCGGAATAGTGTTGTTTGCAAGCAAAGATCCGTTCGGGTGGTTTAAGCACGGTTCGCCCGGGGACGGAATTTACGAAAAGGTAAATCCCTCGGTGTTCTGCATAACCGTGCAGACGGAAAACGACACGATTGGCGGGTCGGGGTTTTTTATAGACAGTAAAGGTACGGCGGTTACCAACTATCACGTAATCGAAGGCATAAAGTCGGCAAAAGTCAAACTGTCCGACGGCAAAGAATACGAAGTTGATAAAATTCTGGGGCACGACACCGTGCGCGACATAGTTATAATTCACGTGAACGCGGGCAGGACTACGCCCGTAAAGCTTGCTAACAGCGACCGTATCAGTACGGGCAGTACGGTCTACGCCATAGGATATCCCGAATCGTTCGTTCTCGGTTCGCTTGACAGCACTATGACCGACGGTATCATATCCAAGACGTCCTATTCGGTGGGAGGTTTAGATTATATACAGTCCACAGTAGACATTACGCACGGCAACAGCGGCGGCGTACTGGTAAATACCAGGGGCGAGGTTATAGGTATAACCACCGCGGGCATAGATTTGGGCAACGTCACCTATATGAATTTATCCGTTCCGTCCAACGCGATAAAGCAGGTTAAACGCAACATAAATCTGCCGGTTTCAAACTACGCGTCCAAATTCAACCGTAAAATCACGGTAACGTATATGATTGACGGTGAGACGTTTGCAAAGAAAACCGTCTGCGCAGGAGATACCGTGCCTTGTCTTACGATAGATTTTACGACGCTTGACGATAAATATTCAAGCTGTGAATTCCTCGGCTGGTATGCCGACGATAAATATAATACGAAGTTTGATTTTAACGCCGAAGCCACCGGGAACAACGACTTTACGCTGTATGCCAAGCTGCGCTTTAAGGCGACCGAAATCGTGTATGCGGGCGGAAGCGGTGCGGTTGGTACTGTGCGCGGAGAAAGGGTTGCCGCCGGCGAAAGCTTCACTCTTCCCGAAAACAATTTTACACGCTCAGGTTATAAGTTTATAGGCTGGGAAGTAAACGGGCAAAACTATGCCGTCGGCGATAAGGTGACGGTTGAAGGCACCGCGGGCGAATTGACCGTAAACGCGCGGTGGACTGGTATTTCGTATACGGTAAGGTTTACTTACGAAGGGCAAGCGCACGAACGGGAGTACGTATACGGCGCAGAACAACGCCTGCCCGACAAACTGTTCGAGAGGACGGGATATACGCATACGGGCTGGCAGTATAACGAAAAAAAATACGGATTCGGGGACGTTATTTACGGCGGACTGACGACTAAGGATAATGCGGTTATAACCGTTACGCCCCTGTGGACGCCTATCGAGTATAAGTTACAGCTGGATCTGGGCAGGGTTGCCGTTTACCGGCAAAAAAGGTACGTGCGCGAATACGCTTATATAACCGGTACTTACGGTAAAGATCCGTTTGACGGGGATGGAGACCCTTTTCGCGAGGGGTTGATTTTCGAAGGCTGGACTGTTTATTCTTCCGACGGGAGTGTTTACGAAGGCGATTTGCGGTATATAAACTCCGACCCGAACACGGTTATCCGCGCCAAAGCAAACTGGGTTTCAAGCAGATATGCGATAGCTTTGTACACGTCGCGCTTTTCCGACCCTTTGCACGTCGTGATTCTGGAAGGCAGAGAAGAGTACGTTTTGCCGTTGTATTCCACCTTTGATGACGAAGGCTATTCCGAAGGTTTTCATATAGATCACTGGGTAATGTACAACAACGACAGGACGGAGAAAGAATTAACGTTCGAAGACGGCGCCACCGTATCCGATTTAATGATTCATTATTACTATATAGGCGGCTTATACGACGACTACGATGAAGTTAAACACAGAGTCGACTATTTCGTGGAATTCTATGCCGAATTCGAACCGAACGAATATACCGTAAGCTTTGACGGAGACGGCGCGCAGGGCAGTATGGAAAGTCTGAACTGTCTGTACAATAAAGAATACACTCTGCCTGCCGTCACGTTTACAAAAGAGGGTTATACGTTCGCGGGCTGGCAGTTAGGCGACGTTATTTTCGAAGATGAAAGCGTAATCGAAGAACTTACTGCCGTCGACGGCGGCGAAGTAACTCTGACTGCCCGATGGATAAAAAGCGTTCGCTTAATAAAAATAAATAATACGAAAGCCGCTTCATTAGCTTGACCGAAGCGGCTTTTTTTGTTATATTTGCATATGTCGCGGAGGTGAACGGAATGGAAGCGGTTGAAGAGAAATTTTTGCGGTACGTGCAGGTCGATACGCCGAGCAGCGAGGAAAACTTTGATAACACGCCCTCGACCGAGTGCCAGAAAAATCTTGCCGAAATGCTGTGCAAAGAGCTTAAAGCACTGGGCTTGCAGGCGGAGGTTACGGAGCATGCTTACGTCTATTCGTATATTCCCGCGAACTGCAAAACGCAGTATTCGATAGGCTTTATCGCTCACCTTGATACGGTGGAGGAGCCCAGCGGCATAGGCGTAAAACCCGTGGTGCGCGGGGATATAATCACTTCGGACGGCACTACCGTGCTGGGCGCGGACGACAAGGCGGGCGTTGCCGAAATTATGGCGCTTGCCGAATATCTTGTTACGCATCCCGAAATCAAGCACGGAAAAATAGGCATAGCCTTTACCCCCGACGAGGAGATAGGTCACGGCGCAAAGCTGTTTGACGTTAAAAAATTCGGCTGCGACTTTGCCTACACCGTGGACGGCGAGGAGCTGGGAGAAATCTCCTACGAAACGTTTAACGGCGCGTGCTTCGACTTGGAAATGACGGGCGTGAATATCCACCCGGGGCAAGCCAAGGGCAAAATGATAAACGCGGTCACCGTCGTAAACGAGTTCATTTGCGCGCTGCCCGCAGACGAGCGCCCAGAAACCACCGAAGGCAGAGAGGGCTATTATTTTATACCCGAGATACGGGGCGGCGTGGAAAAGTGCGCCGTGCACGGCATTATCCGCGACCACGACAGAGCGAAGTTCGAAAAGCGCAAAGCGTTCGTTAAAGGCCTTGCGGAAGAGCTTATCAAAAAGTACGGCGATAAGGTAAGTTTTAAAATGCGCGACCAGTACTATAACTGCGCGGAAGTAATAGAGCCGCATTTTCACCTTATCGAAAACGCAAAGCGCGCAATGGAGGCGGAGGGCGTAAAGCCGCTTATCTTCCCCATAAGGGGCGGTACGGACGGTTCGTCGCTTTCGTTTATGGGTTTGCCCTGCCCCAACTTATGCACGGGCGGACAGAACGCGCACGGGCTGAACGAGTGCATTTCGGTGCGGGCTATGCACAAGGTTGTGGCAATTCTTAAAGGCATAGTAGCCGAGTATTGCAAATAAAAAAGTACGGTAAGCCGCGGCTTGCATTTTGCTTCCGCCGCGGCTATAATATATATAAGGT
>CAMWHW010000002.1 GCA_947174175.1 uncultured Clostridia bacterium
AACCTATATGTTCGACCGTGGGCGGTCAGGCGGTTATGGAAGGCGTAATGATGATGGGCAAAACCTCTTATTGCACCGCAGTCCGCGATCCCGACGGAAATATTCAGGTTGAAAAAAAGAGAATAAACCGCACCACCGCAGGCAGGCGCGCTTCAAAAATTCCGTTCGTAAGGGGAGTCGTAAATATGTTCGGCTCTCTGGTGCGCGGAACGAGGTCGCTTATGCGCTCCGCGCAGGTGTACGGTTCGGACGACGAGGAGCCTGGCAGGGTTGAAAAGTGGTTTGCCGAAAAATTCAAACTCAACCTTATGCACGTGGTCACCGTTCTCGGCGTAATTCTGGGGCTGGCTCTTGCAATTTTCTTCTTTATGTGGCTGCCCCGTTTCCTCGTGTCTACGCTCAACACCTATCTGTGGAAAACGCTTATGGGTTCGGTGTGGGAATACGTCATGCTGGGCGTGTTCAAACTGGTCATCTTCCTTGCGTATCTCGGTCTTATAATGGTCTTAAAGGATATCCGCAAGCTGTATAAATACCACGGCGCGGAGCACAAGACCATCAACTGTTACGAAAAGGGACTGCCCTTAACGCCCGAAAACGTTATGAGCTGTTCGCGCATACACGACAGATGCGGCACTTCGTTTCTGTTCATCGTGCTCATTATCAATATCGCGGTAATAGGCGTGGTAAGCTGGGCGCTCAACGTAAACGCTATTTCCAACGGCGCTTTGAGAACGCTTGCAAACATAGGTATCGAAATAGTGCTTCTGCCCGTAATCACGGGTATATCCTACGAATTTTTAAAGCTGTTCGCGCATTTCCACGGCTGGTTCGGCTGCATCTTCAAATGGCCGGGCATGCTTTTGCAAAAGGTGTTCACCACGCGCGAGCCCGAGCCCGAAATGGTGGAGGTGGCTATTGCCGCGTTCAACGCCGCAATGGAAATGGACGCCGACCCCGATATGGCGGAAAGCCTGTTCGTGACGGGCGGACTTTTGTCCGATATGCTTGCCGACACCAAAAAGAAGTTTGCCAAGGCGGAGATTGACGAGAGCGACGCGGAGTGGATATACTCCATAGTTCTGGGCATCAACCGCAGCGAGCTTTCGGCGCAGAGAGTTATAAAGCCCAGCGAAACGCGCAAACTGAACGCCATAATCGAAAAGCGTCTGACGGGCAGACCGCTGTGGTACATTATAGGCGACGTAGAATTTTACGACTGCAAAATCAGGGTGGACGAGAGGGCGCTTATTCCCCGTCCCGAAACCGAAATTCTTGCACAGCAGGTCGTCAACACGGTTGAGGACGGCGACAAGGTGCTGGATATGTGCACGGGCAGCGGCTGTATAGCGATTGCCGTTGCAAAGCACTGCAAGGATAAAAAGGTGCAGGTTACGGCAGTCGACGTTTCGGACGCGGCTATCATGCTGGCAAAGGAAAACGCCAACTACAACTCGGCGGACGTCAACTTTATTCAGAGCGATTTGTTCTCTCGCGTGCACGGCAGGTTCAATATAATCGTGTGCAACCCGCCCTATATCAAGAGTTCGGAGATTGCGACCTTGCAGCGCGAAGTCAGGGACTACGAGCCGCGCATAGCGTTGGACGGAGGCGAGGACGGACTCGATTTCTACAAGCGCCTTGCAAGCGAAATAAGCCGCTATATCATCCGCGGCGGCATACTTATGCTGGAAGTCGGCGAAGGGCAGGCGGAAGAGGTGTTGAAGCTGTTCGATAAACGCGAATACGCTATGGTGGTCAAAGACTTCTCGGGCGTTGACAGATTTTTGAAGATTGCCTTTTAACTGAGGTAAAAAATTGAAAATAAAAAAGCGGCGCTGCCGCTTTTTGCATTATATCAAGTATGAACACTAATAAAATTCAGGAAATTTACAACCGCTATAAATCGCTGACCGAAAAGCTTTCGGACGGCACCGTTCCCGCGGGCAGCGAGGAGTGGACCAGGATTGCAAAGGAGCAGTCCGAGCTTACCGAAACGGCGGACAAGTGGGAAGAATACCTTGCCGAGGAGCGCAAAATAGCGCAGGCGGAAGAGGCGCTTAAAAGCGAAACGGACGGTGAAATGCGCGAGCTTTTGAACGAGGAAGTTTATTCCTGCCGCCACCGTCTGGAAGAAATCGAGGGCGAGCTGAAAATTCTGCTTCTGCCCAAGGACAAGAACGACGACCGAAACTGCATAATGGAAATTCGCGGCGGCGCGGGCGGCGACGAGGCGGCTCTGTTTGCCGCGGAGCTGTACCGTATGTACCTTTACTACTGCGAAAGGCACCGCCTTAAAGTGGAAGTGGTGGACGAAAACTCCACCGAACTCGGCGGCATAAAGGAAATCGTTCTGAACATATCGGGCAGGGACGCCTACAAACAGTTGAAGTTCGAAAGCGGAGTGCACCGAGTTCAGCGCGTGCCCGAAACCGAATCGCAGGGCAGGGTGCACACCTCCACCGCAACGGTTGCGGTTCTTCCCGAAGCCGAGGACGTCGACGTGGAAATTCGCGACGAGGACGTGCGCGTGGACGTTTACCGTTCGTCGGGCGCGGGCGGACAAAAGGTCAACAAGACCGAAACGGCAATACGCTTGACGCACTTCCCCACGGGCATAGTCGTCACCTGCCAGGACGAGCGCAGCCAGCTTAAAAACAAGGACAAGGCTTACAAGGTTCTGCGTTCCCGCCTTTACGATTACTACAACAATATGAGCCGAAGCGAGCAGGACGCACAGCGCAAATCGCTTGTCGGCAGGGGGGACAGGTCGGAGCGTATACGCACCTACAACTTCCCGCAGGGGCGCGTTACCGACCACCGCATAGGGCTGTCGCTTTACTCGCTGGACAGCTTTATTATGGGCGATATCGACCAGATGACCGAAGCGCTTGCCGTTGCCGAACGCGAACGCTTGCTTGCCGGCGACGAAGAATAAGGGGCGCCGTATTGACAAAATTTGTCAGCGGTCGTATAATAATTTTATGAAACACAATCAGTCGGGAGAGGACTATCTGGAAACGATATTGCTTCTGTCGGGCGAACTGGAAGACATTCACCAGATAGAGGTTGCGCGCAGGATGGGCGTATCCCAGCCCGCCGTTTTAAAGGCGCTTAAAATTTTAAAGACCAACGGATACATAGATACCGACGGTCTGCACATTTTCCTCACAGCCGAGGGCAAGCGATACGCCGAAGAGGTCTACCACAGACACTGCGTCATACGCGAATTTCTGATAGGGCTGGGCGTGAACGAAGAGGACGCGGACGCGGACGCTTGCGAGATGGAGCACTGCGTTTCCGCCGCAACTTTCTCCGCAATGGAAAAGGTAGTAAATAAAAGTAAATAAATTCCGCCGCGGATATTCCGCGGCGGCTTTCTTTTTATTCCACTTCGTATATATTTTCTATTTTGCCGTCGTTAATATCCACGGCAAAATATTTTATTCGGAACAGGTTTGCGGAAAGGGGATATACCAGCCCCGCCGCCTTTATATTTCCGTGCTTTTCAAAGAAGCGCGAATAGGGCACCGCGACGTCCACGAACTCGCCCAGGAAGGAGGGCAGCGCGCCCGCGTTCGCCTTTAAATCGTCGCTTAAATATTTTGCGAAATTCCCGTGAGTCATCACGCTCTCGAAAAACGCAAAGTGCATAACCGCGGGCGGAGGCGGCACGCGCTCCTCGGTCACGCTGTTTTTCAAAGTCATAGTCGCGCCGTCGTAGGCAAAGGTGCACGTTGCCCGACACCCCGCGCACGTATTAAAGTTGACCGTCACCGTAAAATCGTTTCCGCACTGCCAGCTTTCGGCGGGGTTATAAAACACGCGGCGGCAGTCCTCCGAAATTACGGCAACGCACCCCTCGCCCTCCAAAAGCAGTACGGGGCGGTTAGCAATAAACTCCTCTTTAAAGGTAGCGTTTTCGAACGCGCGGGAAAACTCGTAAAGGTTGCATACTCCTCTTTCGCAGTTGAGGTAAACGCCGCCCCCGTTTAAAAACAGGGTTATAAGTCCGCCGCAGAATTCCCTCTGCGCAATCACTTTCAGTTTTTCCGCGCGCGGCGCGTACCGCCTTATATATATCACCGCGTCGCCGTCCGAAAGGTAGACGTCGGCAAAGTCGGGCGGAACTTTAAAAAACCCGTCGTCTATAAAAAAGCTGACGGGACGCGCGTCGCCTTCGGGTATAACCTCGGCAAGAATTTTTGCGCCGCGGTCGGCGTCCACGAATCGTTCGAACCCGTCAATCGTGCCAAGGTACGCGCCGTCCAGTTTAAGCGCCGCCTGCCGTTCGGACAAAAAATAAATTCTCATACGATAGTTATTTAATGAATAAAGCAATATTTTTATGTCAATAACCACCTTGCAAATAAACGAAATTTCAAGGAGGCGTTATGGAAAAGATTAACGGCTACACTAAGGAGGAGGCGCAGAGCCTGGTTAAATACGTTTGCGAGGGCAGGGGCCAGGGCAAGACGCTCACCCGCATTTTCGAAGAGTATGCAAAGAGCTCGGGCAGGGCAAGGGGCAGCGTGCGCAATTATTATTACTCGCTTTTGAAGAGCACCGACAACGAGGAAGTTAAAAAGATTTTGGAGGGTACGGACCTTAAAGCCGAGGACATACGCCCCTTTTCGGACGAGGAGACCGACAAGATACTGCGCGCTATTTTAAAGGAAAAGAGCAAGGGCATATCCGTGCGCCGCGCCGTTTTAAACCTTGCGAACGGCGACGACAAGCTTATGCTGCGCTATCAGAACAAGTACCGCAACGTTATGGCTAAGCAGCCCGAAAAGATACGCAGCCTTATGAAGGAGGCGGGATATACCGTGCGCGACGAAAGCAAAAAGGCGATTGAGGAGAGAATAAACACTCTGTACGACGAGCTTAACGCAAGCTTAAAAGCCGAGAACGCGCGCCTTACCGCCGTAATAAAGAAACTGACGGACGAAAACTTCCTTTTAAAACTGCAAGTAAAAAATTTACAGTCATAAATAGTTTAACGCTATCCCATACTCGTATTAGGAGGGTTAGCAACCAATGGAAAAATTCATTATCGGTCTCGCCGTAGGTATGGCGGGCGGTGCGCTCCTCGTGGCAAATAACTGCAAGCTGAGAAATCTCGTCAAGAAAAATCAGGAAGACGTGATGAAGAAGGCGGAGCAGTATATTGACCAGAAGCTCGAAAGTCTCGGGTGTTCGGAGCAGGGCGGCGAAGGCGAAAGCGCCGAGTAACCGTCTTTAAAAGCGGTATATTTACCCTTTGGACCGCGGAACGGATTTGAAATCCGTTCCGCGGTTTTTATTGCCAAAAATAAATTTTGTAATTGTATTGACAGCGCGCGGCGGTAAATGTTAAACTATAATAGTTAGTGGCGTAACACAATTTTAGATAAACCGATAAAGGAGAGAGATATGAATAAATGCACTAAATGCGGTACCGAGTTCGAAGGCAATTTCTGTCCTTCCTGCGGCACCCCGTTTAACGTGAAGATGTTCTGTCCGCGCTGCGGAACGGAAGTTCAGCCCAACCAGCGCTTCTGTTCGTGCTGCGGCGCACAGTTCGGACTTCCCGTTCAGCCTGCGGCGCCCGCACCCAAACCCGCGGCACCCGCACCCGTGGAAACTTCCACGACCATTCCATCCAAATATACTGGCGGCGCGTTGATGACCTTCCTCATCAACTGGGCGGTCGCGTTCGTTTCCATAATATCGCTGGGACTTTTGTTCCCGTTCATGTTCTGCTGGAAAAAGCGCTGGCAGGCGGAGCACACCTTTATAAACGGCAGAAGGCTGGTCTTTGACGGCACGGGCGTTCAGCTGTTCGGCAGATTTATGATCTGGTTCCTGCTTGCAATTGCAACGCTGGGCATCTATTTCATAATCAAGGGCAACATAAGCTTCGTCGCGTGGGAAACCAAGCACACCCATTTCGAGGGCGTGACCGTAACCTACAAGCCTGAAAAGAAGAAACCCAAGAAAAAGAAGGTCAGGAAGGTGCAGGAAGCGGAGATTGCTCCCGTACCCGTCGAACCCGTTCATACCGCGGAGGAAGTTCAGCCTGCGGAAGCCGTTGCGGATGCCGAAGACGACGGACTGTCCGAAGAGATAGTGCAGCCCGGGGAAGAGGGTCAGAGCGCGGAAGAAGACCTGTCCGCGGAAGCGGCTCAGTCTGCGGAGGAGGAAGTTCAGCACTCCGTTGAGGTCGTTCAGACCGTGGAGGAAGTGCAGCCCGTTCAGCCTGCCGTTGCAGAGGTTCAGCCCGAAGAGGAAGAAGAGGAGGAAGTATACGTTGAGGAAGCAACCCAGTCCAGGTTCACAGGCCGCTGGTATCAGCTTCTCGGCGTGAACCTGCTCACGTTCTTCGTAACGATTATAACTCTGTCGTTCGGCGCGTACTGGGCGCATTGTTACAGACAGAGATGGTACTGCAAGCACACTATTTACGACGAACACCCGCTGTACTTCGACGGCACGGGTATGCAGTACTTCGGCAAGCGTTTCGTATGGCTGCTTCTCACCATAATCACCTTCGGCATTTACAGCTTCTGGCTGCACGTAAGGTCGGTTCAGTGGACCATTAGCCACACGCACGTTACCGACCCCGCAGGTTTACCCGAACCCCGCGGTTAACGAGGTGGTTTTTTGGAAAGGTACGTCGCTTTCGATATAGGGGATAAGCGCATAGGCGTGGCTATATCCGACCCCTTCAACACCTACGCACTGCCGTCGCAAACCTATCACCGCAAAGGGTTCAGGGAGGACGTGGCGGCGCTCGTGAACATTGCAAAGGAAAAGGGCGCAACTACCATAGTGTGCGGTCTGCCCGTCAACTTCGACGGAAGCGAGGCGCTTCAAACGCAGAAGACCGAACGGTTTTTAAGCGCGCTGAAAGAGGCAACCGATATTCCTATCGTGTGCGAGGACGAACGGTTCACCACGGTTATGGCGCACGAAACGCTTATATCCGAGGGTATGAGAAGGGAAAAACGCAAATCGTACGTGGACGCGCTTGCCGCCGCAAACATATTGGACGGCTATTTACAGAAAATCAACCATAAAGGAGTATAACCATGGCAGAGAATAAAAACCTTAACGATACCGAGGCAGAGGAAGAGGATATTATAGAGCTGATTGACGACGACGACAACGTCATCAAATTCAGACTTCTGGACGTGACCGAATACAAGGGCGAAAAGTACGCGCTTCTGCTTGCCGCAGAGCCCAACGACGCCATTGCAGAGGACGAAGTGGCTATCTTCCGCTATAAGGAAGAGGAGCAGATGCTCGAACCCATTGAGGACGACAAGCTTTTGGAAGAGGTGTTCGAGTTCTATCAGAACGAGGACGACGGCGTTGGCGACGTTGACGACGCCGAGGAATAATTTTATAATTTGAATTGACAGTGCATATTTTTTGTACTATAATGCTCACTGAAAAAAACAATAAGGAGTTTTAAGTTATGAAAAAGTTTTTCAAGGCAGCGGTTGCGCTCATTGCGGTTGTAGTTCTCGCGTGCGCATTCGCAGGTTGTACGGCTAACGTAAGCGGCAAGACTTACGAGTTCTCCGACGTGAAGATTGACCTTCCCAAGGACGCTACCGATATGCAGAAGGCTGCGGCTAATCTCGTAAAGGAGACTTTAAAGTCCGCTTCCGGCAGCATTAAGTATACCTTTAAAGAGGACGGCAAAATGGGTTCCGGTCTTAACACCTGGAAGCAGAGCGGCAAGGAAGTTACCATCTACGTAGGCGAAACCGAAACCGTAGCCGAAAAGTTCACCGTTAACGGCAGCAAGCTTGAACAGGGTAAGGAGCAGGGCGGCTATTCGTTCATTCTCGTATTCACCCAGGCTAAGTAATTTTTAAAAACGTATTAGACGCGCGGAAGTTTTATTTCTTCCGCGCATTTATTTTTTCGTTAAGGTGATAAAAAGCGCTTTACAACTTTATTTTGTTATGCTAAAATATCAAAGCTATAAAAAAATTCACACCCGTAAGGCGGACTGCCCGTGGCGGAAAAATCTTTTCAATTCCGCTTAACAGTTCTTTGATAATGCGCTTATGGGGAGGTTTAACGGAGGTTTTATATGGCAGTTATCACTATGAAACAGCTCCTCGAAGCAGGCGTACACTTCGGTCACCAGACCAGAAAGTGGAACCCCAAGATGAGCAAGTACATCTACGCGGCGCGCAACGACATTCACATTATCGACTTGCAGCTTACCGTAGGACTGGTTGAAGAAGCGTACAAGTTCGTATGCGAAACCGTAAAAGAGGGCAAGTCCGTTCTCTTCGTCGGCACCAAAAAGCAGGCTCAGGACGCCATCAAGGAAGAGGCTGAGCGTTGCGGTCAGTACTACATCAATTCCCGTTGGCTGGGCGGCACGCTTACCAACTTCAAGACTATCCGTTCGCGTATCGACAGAATGGTAAAGCTTGAAAAGATGGAAGAAAACGGCGAGTTTGACCAGCTTCCCAAAAAGGAAGTTGCAAAGCTCAAAGAGGAAATGACCAAGTTGCAGACCAACCTCGGCGGTATCAGGGATATGAGCAAGATGCCCGGCGTTATGTTCGTGGTTGACCCTCATAACGAGGATATCGCGGTTGCCGAAGCAAGAAAGCTGAACATTCCCATCGTAGCTATCACCGATACCAACTGCGATCCCGATTTAATCGATTACGTAATTCCCGGCAACGACGACGCTATCCGTGCGGTTAAGCTCATTGCGGGCGTAATGGCAAACGCGGTAATCGAAGCGAACCAGGGCGAAGCTTATTCCGTAGAAGAGGAAATCGAGGAAGGCGCGGAAGTTTCCGAACCCACCTCTATCGAGGAAGTAGTGGAAGCGGCTTCCGAAGAAGAGCCCAAGGCAGAATAATTTTTAAGGAGATTTTATTATGGCATTTACGGCAAAAGACGTAATGACTTTGAGAGATAAGAGCGGCGCAGGCATGCTCGATTGCAAAAAGGCCCTCACCGACGCCGACGGCGATATGGAGAAGGCGGCCGAGCTTTTGAGAGAGCGCGGCATTGCAAAGGCGGTTAAAAAGGAAAGCCGTATTGCGGCGGAAGGCGCGGTAGGCGCGTACGTTTGCGCTAAGTGCGGCGTGGGCGTTCTTCTGGAAATCAACTGCGAAAGCGACTTCGTTTCCAAGGGCGACAAGTTCCACGGCATAGTTGACGCGGTTGCAAAGGTAATCGCGGAAAACAAGCCCGCTGACGTAGACGCTCTGCTTGCGTGCCCCTTAGACGGCGCAACCGTTAAGGACTATATCACCAACGCAACCGCGGTTATCGGCGAAAAAATCGCTATCCGCAGATTCGAAATTTACGCAACCGCAGGCAAGGTTGAAACCTATATCCACATGGGCGGCAAGGTCGGCGTTATGGTTGAGGCGGCTGATTTCACCGCAGGCAGCGAGGAAACCCTTCACGACGTTGCTTTGCAGATTGCCGCAAGCAAGCCTTCCTACGTAACCGAGGCGGAAGTTCCCGCGGAAGTTATCGAAAAGGAAAAGGAAATCATGCTCGTTCAGATGCAGAACGACGAAAAGAACGCAAAGAAGCCCAAGGAGATTCTGGAAAAAATCGTTATGGGCAAAATCGGCAAGTTCTATTCCGAAAACTGCCTCTTGAAGCAGGCGTTCGTAAAGGACGATTCCCAGACCGTGGAGCAGGTTATCGGCAAGAAGTTCAAGGTAGTCCGCTTCGTTCGCTGGGAAATGGGCGAAGGCATCGAGAAGAAGCAGGAAAACTTGCAGGATGAAGTTGCAAAGCAAGTCGAGGCAATGAAAAAGAACTAATCTTTGCTTATAAGCTTCGCAATATAAACTAACTTTTACAAAGGGAGGCACAGCCTCCCTTTTATTTTGCTTAACCGTTAAATTCCATAATTTTAATTTATTATAAATTAATCGTTGATTTAAGGCGCGCCGTATGCTATAATTAGGCAGTGGAGGGAAAATATGCAACCTAAGTATAAAAGAGTTTTAATTAAACTCTCGGGTGAGGCGCTTGCCGGCAAGGAAGGGCACGGCTTGAACGAAAACGTCATTTCGGGCGTTGTGGACCAGATTGAAGCCATAAAGAAAATGGGCGTGGAAATCGCTCTGGTTATAGGCGGCGGCAACTTCTGGCGCGGCCGTCAGGGCAAAAAGATGGACAGAACGACCGCCGACCATATGGGTATGCTTGCAACGGTTATGAACTCGCTTGCAATGATGGACGCGCTCGAACAGCGCGGAATACCCACCCGCGTACAGACGGCGCTTATAATGACGTCGGTTGCCGAACCGTATATCCTGCGCAAGGCTTTGCACCATTTCGAAAAGGGCAGGGTTGTCATAATGGCGTGCGGCACGGGCAACCCCTACTGCTCCACGGACACTGCGGCGGCGCAGCGCGCGTGCGAAATTCAGGCCGACCTTTTAATGATGGCAAAGAATATCGACGGAATTTACGATTCCGACCCCAAGACCAATCCCGCCGCAAAGAAGTACGAGCATATTAATTATATAGACATTATAAAGAACGGCATCAAGGCAATGGATGCCACCGCCGCGACCATGTGTATGGAAAACGACGTGCCCGTTATTGCGTTCGGGCTGGACGAAAAGAACTCAATCGTCCGCGTAGTGTGCGGCGAAAAACTGGGCACGGTGATAGACAATCACTGATATATAAAAATTTTATTCGGGAGACGATAATTATGGAAAACGAGCTTATTGAGGAAATTATACTCATTCTCGACGACAAGCTGGAAAAGGCGGTTTCGGTACTTAAAGAGGACTTTGCGACTATCCGTGCAGGGCGCGCAAATCCCCACATACTCGACAAGGTTACCGTCGATTACTACGGCGCAATGACCCCCGTAACGCAGATGGCAAACGTCTCCGTACAGGAAGGCAGATGCCTGGTAATTTCCCCGTGGGACGTTTCGGCGCTTAAAGGAATCGAAAAGGCAATTCAGATTTCCAACATAGGGCTTACGCCCACCAACGACGGCAAGGTGATAAGGCTGGTATTCCCCGAGCTCACCGAAGAGCGCCGCCGCGACCTCGTAAAGCAGATTAAAAAGATGGGCGAGGACGCCAAAATTGCGCAGCGCAACGTGCGCCGCGACGCCATGGACGGCTTGAAGAAGTTGAAGAATGACAAGACCGTTTCCGAGGACGAATTTGCCGCGGGCGAAAAGGAAGTGGAAAAGCTGGTCGCCGACGCGGTTGCCAAGGTCGACGCAACGGTTGCTTCGAAAGAGAAGGAAATAATGACTGTATAATGGCAGTCAATAATGAATTAAACGTACCCCGTCATGTGGGTATTATAATGGACGGCAACAGGCGGTGGGCGAAAAAGCGCCTGCTTCCCGGCGCCACGGGACACAGCGCGGGTATGAAGCGCATGATTTCGCTTGCCGAAAGAGCTATGCAGGCGGGCGTGCGCTACTTAACCGTTTACGCGCTTTCCACCGAAAATCTTTTGCGCCCGCAGGACGAACTGGATAAAATGTTCGCGCTCATCAAAAAGAATTTCGAGCCCAACGTTGAAAAGCTGGTTGCGCGCGGAGCTGCGGTAAAGGTAGTGGGCAATCTTTCGCTTTTGCCCGACGACGTTCGGGAAGTGATTGAAAAATCACTTGAAAAATCGCCCGAAAGCGCGGACTTTACCTTTATTATGGCGCTGGGCTACGGCGCGCGCGCCGAGATAGTGCAGGCGGCAAACCTTGCCGTTAAAAATAATAAAGAGGTGGACGAGGAAGGTTTTTCCTCGCTTCTGTACACGCGCGGAATACCCGACCCCGATTTCATAATAAGGACGGGGGGAGAGCTGAGGCTTTCCAACTTCCTTTTATGGCAGGCGGCGTATGCGGAGCTTTACTTCACCGACGTGCTTTTCCCTGATTTTACAAACGCTAAATTCGATAAGGCATTGGCAAATTTTTCAGCGAGAGCAAGGCGCTTCGGCAAGGTTTAAAGGAGTTTTTAAGTAATGAAAAAGAGATTTATAACCGGCGTGTGCTACGTCATAGTTATGGCGGGGCTGCTGGTTATGAAATTGCTCATACCCGTTTCGTCCAACGGTATGGACTACGGCGCGATAGGCGTAGATATACTTTTCTGGGCAATTTCTTTTATAGGAGCGTACGAATTTACGCGCGCGCTGGGGGAACATAAAAAGGCGGTTGAAGGCGAAAGCTCGCCCGCACCTGCCACGGGGGGCATCTCCAAGGCGCAGAGGTGGGTGGTTATAATCACCTGCGCGCTGCTTATTCCCTCGTTCGTAATAAGTAAAATAGTTGCAATTTTAATCGGCAAAACCGCACTGCCCGGTGCCGATTCGCTGGTAGTTATGCTGGCGGTTGGCAGCATAGGCGCAATGGTCACCGCTTCGCTTACCGTTTTCGACCACGAAAGGAGCGACCTTAAAAGCACGGCTTACGCCGAACTGTGCATTCTGTACTGCGGCGCGCTGGCAAGCGTGGGACCCAACATAAACCACCTGATGCAAAATTCCGAAGTGGCTGTGTTACTGCTCTTTATGCTGGTGCCCTTCGTCGATACGGGCGCGTTCCTGTTCGGCAAGTTGTTCGGTAAACTTCTGCCCCATAAGCTTGCGCCGCACACCAGCCCCAACAAGACGGTAATCGGCGCGGTGGGCGGAGTGCTCGGCGGTATAGTTTCGGCGGTGCTCGTGTGGGTAATCTGCGAATACTCGGGCGCGCTCGACTTCGTTTACACGGGGCCCGTTCCCAAGGTTGTGGTTCTCATTCTGTTCTCTCTGCCCACGGCAATTCTCGCACAGCTGGGCGACTTGTTCGAAAGCGCCATCAAGCGCGGCTGCGGCATAAAGGATATGGGCAACATTCTGCCGGGACACGGCGGCGTTCTGGACAGGTTCGACAGTATGCTGTTCGCTTCGGTGTCCGTAGTCGTCTGTTTCATGCTTCTGTAATTTACGGTTTCCAATAATAAGGTAAAGGTGGCGTATGCCTCCTTTTTCTTTAATCAAACTGACATTAAATAATTTTTTACGGGTATAATAGATATGAAGAAAATCGCTCTCGTCGGTAGTACGGGTTCAATCGGCAGACAGGTAATAAACGTCGTTAAGCGCTATCCCTCGCGCTTTGAACTGGTTGCGTTGGTTGCAAGCAGCTCGGTGCGGGTTTTTGCGGAGCAGATTGACGTGGTTAAGCCTAAGTTCGCCGCGCTTACCTGCGCGGAGGCGGCAAAGAGTATGGGCGGAGTGCCCGACGGCGTTACCCTTCTTTCGGGGGAGGACGGCGCGCTTAAAGCTTTGGAGGAGTGCGGGGCTGACGTTATAGTAGTTGCGTGCGGCGGTTTTGCGGGGCTTGTATACAGCCTTAAAGCGGCGGAGTTGAATATTCCCCTCGCGCTTGCCAACAAGGAAACGCTGGTATGTGGCGGCGATCTGATTATGCCTAAGATAGGCGAGATTATGCCCGTCGACAGCGAACATTCGGCAATCTGGCAGTGTTTAAACTTCAACCGCAGCGCCGACTTTGCGCGCCTGGTAATTACGGCGAGCGGCGGGCCTTTCCGCGGCAGATCTTGGAACAGTCTTGCTTCCGTCACGCCTGGCGAGGCTCTCGCCCACCCCACCTGGAAGATGGGCGCAAAGATTACGATAGACAGCGCAACCCTTTTAAACAAGGGCTACGAGGTGATAGAGGCGCACCACCTGTATAACGCGCCCTACGAAAAGATTACGGCGGTAATTCATCCGCAGAGCATAGTGCACTCAATGGTGCAGTTTGCGGACGGCGCAACGCTGGCGCAGACTTCCTATCCCACGATGGAATTGCCCATACAGCTTGCGCTCACCTATCCCGAAAGGCTGGACTGCGGCTTGAAGCAGCTTGATTTTTCCAAGGCGCTTTCGCTCGATTTTCAGCCGCTCGTGCGCAGGGACTATCCTTTGTACGACCTTGCTCTGTCGTGCGGAGAGGCGGGGGGAGTGCTTCCCACCGCGCTTAACGCCGCAAGCGAAATTGCGGTTAACGCGTTTTTGCAGGGTAAACTGCGCTTTACGGATATATATACGGTTGCGGACAAAGTCGTTCAGTCGACCGTGAATATGCGGGTGGAAAGCTATCCGCAGCTTAAACAAGCGGACGCCCGCGCAAGGGAGGGCGCGCTTAAAATTATTGAAGAGGTATAATGGCAAATCTGCTCGTGTCGGGCGTCGGCGGTATAATACTGTCGGTACTGCTTGCAATCTTAATCCTGCTGTTCATGATATGCGTGCACGAATTCGGGCACTTCATTTCGGGCAGAATACTTGGGTTTAAGATTAACGAGTTCGCAATTGGTTTCGGACCTGCGCTGTTCAAGCGCAAGGGCAAAAAGCGCGGAACGGTTTTCTCGGTCCGCGCCTTTCCTTTGGGCGGCTTTTGCGCGTTCGAGGGCGAGGACGGCGAGCAAGCCGACCCGAACGCTTTCAACAACAAAAAGCCGTGGCAGCGCATTATCGTGCTTATAAGCGGCGCGCTTATGAACTATCTGGTTGCGCTCCTTCTGGTCATAGTCGGGTTTTTCGCCTACGGTCAGCCGTGCTATAAAATGGGCGCAATGCTTCCCCACGAGCAGTACACCGCGCAGTATTCGCTTATGGAAGGCGACGTCATTTTAGGCGTGGAGGGCAGGAACGCTTACTTTGCAACCGACCTAATTTTTGCCTTGAAGGGTAAGACCGAGGGGGAGAGCGTGAACGTGGACGTGCTGCGCGGCGGCGAAAAGCAGCGCGTGGAAGTCAAGCTGCGCACGGACTGCAACTTTAAAAACTCGTCCGAAATAAGCAAGCTGTGGCGCGCGCTCGGCTCGGACACCTACGAGGCGGAGGACGGCAATTTATATTGGTGCGTCACCGCGCAAAACTGCCGTTTTTCCTTCTTTGAAACGATTGGACGGTCGTTCGCCTATTCGTTCAAGACGGCGGGCACTATCTTTAAAGTGCTGGGCGAACTTTTAACGGGCAACCTTGGCATAAGCGCAATGGGCGGACCGGTAACCACCATAAGGCAGACGGGCGCAATAGCCGTGCAGGGCTTTCAAAGCTTTTTGCAGGTTGCGGCGTATATAGGCGTCAACCTGGCAGTTTTCAATCTGTTGCCCATTCCCGCGCTGGACGGCAGCAAGGTGGTTTTCTGTATTATAGAGTGGATATTCCGAAAACCCGTGCCGCGCAAGGTGGAGGCGGTTATTCACGCCGTCGGCTTCGCGCTGATTTTACTGTTTGCGGTGGTAGTTGACATATTGCAATTCGCTCGATGTTAATAGAAAGCGCCCCGCGGCTGTCGCCGCGGGGCGCTTTGTTTTTTGTCTTGAATTATTCGTCTTTGCCTGCGGGAATTTCTTCAACTTCCGCAGGCTGCGTTTCCGTACCTTCGGGCACGGGTTGAGCCGCTTTCTTTTGCTTAACGTCCATCATAGCAAGCAGCTTGTCAAGTGCCTTGGTCTTTGCCGTGGTAAACAGCACGATAATGCAGATAACGCAGTCCGCGGGCAGATAAACGCACTGATAGATAAACGAGTACACGAACATATTGGGCGTGGGCAGGTCTACCCAAATTGCGTTTTCGGCAAAGTAGATAAAGCCCGAAAGAAGGTGGAAGATAAACCTTGCAACGTAAACGAGCACGGTGCCTATCGTAACCTTGGCGGTAAGCGAAAGCTTGCCGAACTTGGGTGCAAAGCCCATAAGTCCTATGCTTGCAAACGCCAGAACGTAGTCCAGTATAAAGGTGAGCGGCGTCAGAATGTAGGGACCCGAAATAAAGTTGAAAAGTCCCAGCATAATGCCCGCAAGCGTGCCTTTAACCGATCCGAACTTGTAGGAGTAAATAAGCAACGGCACGAAGCTTGCAAGGGTTATCGACCCCCCGAACTGTACGGGCGACACCTTTAAAAAGGACAGCGCAAAGGACAGTGCAAGGCATATTCCGGCGTAGGCGATTTCGCGCGTGGAATACTTTTTGCCGAATATGCAAAGCAGCGTAAGCGCGATTGCAAGCGCCGCTATGCACCCTATCGACACCCAGGTTACTATGTCCGTCGTCTTTTCGGAAACGGCGGCAAGCAGTGAAAAGTGAAACATAAAACCTCCTCAACCGCCGTAAATTTTAAGCACCCCGAACTGTTAAATTCGGGGTGCAAAGAAAACACTTCTTTGGTACTATCGCTCAACCATTACGTTGCCGATTCAAAGGGTATAATCTCAGCTGACGCGCGTAAAAATTTCGTCAGCACCCCCGACGGTTATTATATTGTGATAAAATTATATTACCAAAAGTACGCAAAGTCAATTGAATTTTAACGGCAATTGTAATATAATGGGTGAACAGGAGAATTGAAATGTACAACTTTTACGCGTTTATGGACAGAATGAAGTATATAAGAAGGTGGTCGCTCATGCGTTCGGTGCGCGACGAAAACATTATGGAGCACTCCCAGCAGGTGGCAATGCTTGCGCACGCGCTCGCCATAATCAACAATAAAATTTATAACGGCACCGTGGACGCGGAAAAGTGCGTTATGTACGCCGTCTATCACGAGTGCGCGGAAGTTCTGACGGGCGATTTGCCCACCCCCATAAAATATTTCAACAAGTCCATTCAGGGCGCCTACAAGGGGTTGGAGGACGAGGCCTGCAACAAGCTGCTTACAATGCTGCCCCCCGAACTGGTGGGGGAAATCACCACCTACGTCAAGCCCGATACGGAGAGCGCCGAACATAAAATAGTAAAGGCGGCGGACAGACTTGCGGCGTATATCAAGTGCCTGGAAGAGCACCGCTGCGGCAACACAGAATTCGAAAAAGCCAAAAAGAGTATAGAGGCGGGCCTGCACGCGCGCAATATGCCCGAAGTCGAGTACTTTATGAAAAACTTTATAAAGAGCTTCTATTTAACTCTGGACGAACTGGAAGGCGGTATGACCGACTGAAAGGGAAAGTAAGAGCAAAAAACAAACCCCGTGCAATGCGTCGCACGGGGATAATTATTATATTAAGTTTTATTATCGGAATCACGTCCCGCGGTGCACAATGCTATTTGGGTTATGACCCATGCAACTTCGGCTTGCGCATACCGAAATCGCTCAATTTAAACCGCTTCGGATTTCAGATTCCACCTTTAAAATGGTACATCGGAGTTTACCTTACCTTATCTTCGTTAGCTTTGCAAAACAGTTTTTTCATAACTTTCACTCCTTTTGCAAGACTTTTTAAGTTTGGTATATATGGTCGGGCGGTCGCCGTAAGCTATCCGCTCGTGTGCATTGAAACCTTATTTAATTTACGAAAGTCCTTGTCCGGCTTTCGCCGCTACTTCTCTTTCATAATAGCTTACTCCTTAAATTAATGTTGCTAGCTAACATTTTTTGTAAGTTATTTTCTTTTTGTACTTCAAGTATAACACGGTTTTGCGCCTTGTCAATACTTTTTTTGAAAATTTTTTTTATGAAACTTTTTCCAAGGGTGCAAAACGCTAACCATTTCATTTTTTATTTGCTATAATTTTGCTATGTTTCATATCAATAACGGACTGGGTTTCGTTGCCGTTCTTGCAATAATATTATTCTTTACAAAGTCGCTCGGGCTTATTTTCAGAAAGGCGGGATTGCCGCAGGTGCTGGGCTATATAATAGCGGGCATTATAATAGGTCCCGCGATATTCGGCGACTTCTGCGGAGTTACCCTTATCGGGTTCGAAGGCAAATCTTACAAGGCGCTTTTCGAGCTGGCGGTAGACGAGCAGGGGCACGGCTTCGGGCTTGAAATTTTCTCCAAGATAGGCGTGCTGTTTTTAATGTTCTGCGCGGGGCTGGAAACCAACCTGAAAGATTTAAAGAACACCGGTCTTGCAAGCGCGCTGGTCGCGTGCGCGGGCGTTGCCGTTCCCATGCTTTTAGGTTTTTTGATTTCACTGCCGTTCGGCAACCTCGGTCTGGGCGTGCACAACCTTTACAGGTGCGTGTTCGTGGGCACCATTTTAACGGCGACGTCGGTTGCCATAACCGTTTCGGTGTTGAAGGAGCTGGGCAGGATAAACACCAAGCTCGGCACCACCATAGTTTCCGCGGCGATTATCGACGACGTTATAGGCATAGTATTGTTGTCCGTCGTTACGGGCTTTGCAAAGAGCGGAGAGGTGGAGGCGAAGAACGGCTTCGAAGCGTTTAAGGCAACCCCTTACGGCACTATTATTATGATAGTCGCGTTCTTCATTGTCGCAATTGCAATGGGCTGGGTTGTTTCCAAGGCGTTCAAATGGCTGGATAAGCGCTGGCCCAATAAGTACAGACTTTCCATTTACTCGCTCGTCGTTGTGTTCGGTTACAGCTGGCTTGCCGAGGAGATTTTCGGCGTTGCGGACATAACGGGCGCCTTCCTTGCGGGCATAATTCTTTCCACCGACCACCGCGCAAGCGTTTATATCGACAAGAACGTGGACGTGGAGGCTTCCACGCTGTTCGCGCCCGTGTTCTTTGCGAACATAGGCATAAGCTCAATTTCGTTTGCGGGTATGAACCCCGCAATATTGCTGTTTGCGTTCGTCGCCGTGATTGCGGGACTTGCGGGCAAAATTCTCGGTTGCGGCGCCGTGTGCAAGGCGTTCAAGTATTCCTGGCGCGAAAGCGCGATAGGCGGCGTTGGAATGATGGCGAGGGGCGAAGTCGCGCTTATCGTCACGCAGACGGTAACGGCTACGGCGCTTGGGGCAAACGCGCTGGGCGGCGAATTCATGGTCATGACGGTATTGCTGATTCTCGTTTCGTCCATACTTACGCCCATACTTTTGAAAGTGCTTTACAAGGGCGTCAAGGAACCCGAAAAGTTACATTTGCTTATCGACCCCGACGATTAAGCGGCGTGTCGCCGCAGCCAAGTCCTTTAATTGCCTGCGCGATTACGGACAAATATCAGCAAAACTGAAAGCGCCGCGGCATTTGCCGCGGCGCTTTTAAAAAACTACTTGCTTAGACATTGCCGCGGAATGTCTGACAAAATAAACGAATGTTGACAAGTAG
>CAMWHW010000003.1 GCA_947174175.1 uncultured Clostridia bacterium
CATTATAAGTTTAAGGCAGTCTTTATAGATGGTTGCGCGGTCGGTCTGGTTGAGCGTCTGTCTGCCCGCCATAATCTTGTCGTTGAGCTGCAACGCAATCTTATATTCCTCTCCGAATTCTCCGCTTTCGCCCGACCTCAGTATGCCGTCCTTGTACCAGTTTTTGGTGCTGGTTGCATTGGAGTTGATGCTGTAAATCTGGTAAGGGTCGGGGTCGATGCTCGAAGACCATGCCGCAGCCCACACCGCAAGGTCGCCCGTGGTAAGCTTTTTGAGCGCCTGTATATCCGTTTCAACCGAAATCTTAAAGCCGCACTGTTCAAGGAAGGTCTTGGCTTCCATAAACATCTTATACGAAGGGTGGTCGGTAGATTCGCCCGCGATGGTAAAGGTAAGTTTCAATACGCTGTTGTCGGAGTTGTTGTGGAACAGCTTGTCGCTTTCCATATACGTCCAGTGACCCGAATCGGACACGAGCTTCTTGATAAAGTTGGTGTCCGTCTTTCTTTCGTAGTAACGCGTAGAATCCTTGGGGTACGCCCACGAGGTCGTGGACATAGGTCTGTTGATAAGGTTAACCAGGCTGTCGCCGTAGTACTCGATAATCGAAGAGGTATCGAACGAGTACATTATCGCCTTTCTTACCTCGATATCGGGCACCGCCTTGGGGTTGATGCCGACGTAGCCGTAGCCGCCCGCAAGGTAGCTGACCTGCTTCAATGTGCCGGTGTTGAGTTCCCTCTGGTTGTCTGCGGTCGCCGTGGGCGTGCCGTAGTCGATTTCCTTTGTCTTTAACGCTTCTACAATCTTGTCGTCGCGCGTTACTTTGTAGGTTACGTATTTAATCTTTGCGTTTTCAACGCCGCTGCCCAGCGTGGAGAACTGTTCGTTCCTTTCGTAGAACGCCTGATAGTTATAGAAGAAGTTGGCACCCGTAACGTTATCGGAGCTGAGCTTGTTGGAGCAGCACTTGTAAGGACCGGCACCTACGGGAAGCGCGTTCTTTTCGCCGTTTGCAAGGTTCTCGTCCAGCCAGTTGATATCCCTGTACTTAACGCCGAAGTGCGTAGCCGTACCGTTGTACACTTTGCCGGTGTAGTAATCGTCTAATGCCGCCTGGCTGTATGCCTCGTTGGAATAGTAGTGCATGGGAGCGACTGCAAAGCCGAAGTTCCACTTAGCCTTGGGGTCTACCCCTACTACCTTTATTCTGAGAATATCGTGTTTGTCGCTGTAAACGTTGCCGTTGAACAAGTTGGAGCTACTTACGGTAATACCCGAAATGGTGGGAACCGCAAGGTCTCCCTCGGTCTTATTGGACATTGCGTCCATCATAAAGTAGTCCATTGCGTTGTTGGCGGTCGAGCAGTAAGTAAGAATATAAGGTATACGGTTTTTTGCCGTATTAGCTTCGTAAACCTGTTCTATCGCGTACGCCTTTTGAAGAGCAAGCTTTGCGTTTTCAACCGTTACGCCTTCGTTAGCTGCAATATACGCCGCAACCTTTTCAGCCGAAGTTTCCCGTGCAAAATCGTCTATGAATTCCTGATGCACGACGTCCGCGCCGGGAACGCCCTTGTCGGGGTCGAGCGTAGTCAGATATTTGCCGTTAGCGTCCTTTGCGTCGACTTCGTTGTTTAATTCGTTGTACTCGGTCTGGTTCTTTATCATATTTTCGATATAATAGAAAACCTGCCATGCTTCGGTAAATCTGTAATCTTTATAGCTTTCAACCCAGCCCGTTTCGATGGAGTTCCAGTCGGTCGTCAGCTCTTCCATATAGAGCTCCTTAACCTTTTTAAGGTCCTTCTCTCCCTGTTCGGAGAGCGTATAGCCCTTCTCCGCCCAGTCTATAAGGTCTTGAACGCGCTGCTGAGCTTCGGGATAATATTCGATCATCGAGAACGAAGCGTTTTCGTCAGCGTAGGGGTCCTGCGTTCTGTAAGCCTGCAAGCCCTCTATCTTGGTCGAGTATATGGTGGACGAACCGCTGTACGCGGGGTCGAGATAGACGTAGAGATTGAACAGAACGTCCATAACCGTAAGGTCCACTTTGTCGCTGAACTTTATACCGTTCTTGATAAGGAATTCGTAAGTAGTGTATGCGGCGCCGTCGCTGGTGCCGTTAATCTTGCCGCCCTTGCCGTCGCTGGTGCCCAGTTCGATGTCGCTGGAACTGTAATAGGTTTCCTTGTAGTCAAGCGTAACCGTGGGGTAGTCCTCGCCGTAAGCAAGCACGCCGTTGGAATCGACGGTGAGCATAGATGCCTGCGTCAGGTTTGCAATTACGCCGTCGTTCTGCGACGTGTAAAAGAGCGGGTTGAACTTCTGGTCTACCGCGCCGATTGCAAGCTTTAAGGGCGCCGTTTCGGGGTCGCGGTGTTCGGACGCCGAACAGCCCGACGCGCCGACCGCAAGTACGCCGCACAGTCCTGCGCAAATAAGTCCTTTGAATAATTTTTTCACAATAAGTCCTCCTTGAATTGTGTTCTTTACCTTAATTTTCTATGGTAAGGGTGGTTTCGCCCGTTACTTTGATTTGGGGGTTCTTGATTTGGAACTGCTCGTCGTTATCGCTGCCGCCGAACAGCCACTGGCTCTTGTCCTCTTCTTCCGTACCGTCCTGCTTTTTAAGCTGAACGTTGGTTACCCTGTTTTCCACGGGAATTTTTACGTGAGCCGTAATACCGCTTATTTCCAGTCCCTCTATGCTTGCCGAAGCGTCAAGCCCGTTGCATATTGCGTACAGTCTTATATCGCCTCTGGCGGTAATATCTATCGTGATATTTTTGAGTTTGAGGTCGGAAAGCTTGAAGCTTGCGCCGATATTTCCGAATATCGAGAAGTAGTTACGCGTTGCACCCGTTACCGCAAATTTCAGATTGGATATCGTCTTACCGTTGCCCTGCACAGTTGCGTTTACGGTTATGTTCTGATTTTTGAGCGAGAACGTTTTTGCACCGCAGTCTACGTCGGAAAGCAGATAATACTTATTGCCTGCCGAACCCAGACCGTTGAACATTTCCGCAACCTTGTCGGGGTCGTTGGTTACTATCGTCCAGTCGTCGCCGTCTATATAGTGCGAGTAAACCACGGGGTTTTCGGGTTCGTCGCCCGCAGGTCTTGCAATGGATTCGACTACGGTTGTCAGTTCGCTGTCAAGATAGCTCCTTACGAACGACGCGCCGTTAAGCTTTATGGGTTCCAGACTGGTCGGCGACGAGGTTTCGCCCTTGCCGAAGTTATCCTGTCTGAGCTCCGAACCGTTTTTGTACTCGTTACCGTCCTCGTCCGTATAGGTCTTGCCCTCTTCGCATACCAGCTTGTAAACGATTTTAAGCGCGGGCGCCCACTTGGCGCAGACTATAAGATTTTCGTCGTCCGCAACCCTGCGCGTGCTGTCCAGCTTTACGTCCGAAGGTATTACGCGAATCTTATCTTCGGTAAGCTGTTCGTCCACGCCCGCCCTTGCAAATACGGGACGGTCCGCTTCGATATCCGTAACGGTGTTTCCGTTTGCGTCCAGAACGGGGAAAACGGCTTCGGTACGTTCCTGCCCTTTCGCATCCGTATAGGTGTAGGTGTACATTATCTTGCCGGCGTTTTCTCCGTCCTTGTACGTTGCGGGCATATACCAGCCTACCAGGTCGTAACCTTCGCGGTTGACCTTCATACCCGTGGTTTCGTCGGTAATTTCAAAGAAAGGCACGCCGTTCACGTTGTAGCTTTCGGAGCCGGGGTCGTTCTTGAAGTACAGATCTCTGACCGTTATGGTAGTCGACCCGTTGAAAAATCCGCCGTTGGAGTAGTACGTGACGTGCGCCTTGTAGTCTTTAAGCACCTGTTCACGCCCCGGTCTGCCGATTTTACAGCCCGCAAACCCCGCAAAGGCACACGCCGCGCAGACGGCCGTTAAAATTATTAGCAAGTAAACCTTTAATTTCTTAGTCATTCGGTTTTTCCTTCTTCGCCGTTATCCTTTGAATTTTCTTCGGTTTTGGTTTCGTTTTGCTCTTCCGCTTCCGTTTCGCCCTCGGTCTCCGCCTCCGCGGTTGCGTCCGCCTTGGCTTCCTCCGAAGCGGCTTCGCTTTCGGCAACCTCTTTAACGGGCTTCTTGAAAAGCTTATCGAGGAACTTTATGCTGATTACGCCCTTCTTATTGAGGATAATCAGGGTTACCGCAGCAGCCGCGGCAAGCACCAGAACGCCGCCTACTACTATGAGCGCGATTGCGTATGCGGGAAGTCCGCCGTTAGGCGCCTTGCCCTCGTTTACCGTAATTGCGATACTCAGCGTCGTGCCCAGACCTTCAAGCGTAACCGCCTCATCGGTAACTTTAAGCGCTCTGTCAAACCTTTCCACAAGCTTGAATTCGCCGCCGTCGATAACTTCCTGCGAGTAATCGTCGTAAGTTACCAAAAGCTTTAAGCCCTTAAAGCTGAACTTTTCGCCGACGTAGTAAACCGACTTGTGAGTCGAGCTTGCGTCCACCGTAACGTTGCTTACCGTAACGGCGATACCGAACGCAGCCTTGACGGGCTTCAACGCCTGCTCTACGGCGAACAGTTTATCTATATTTTCCTGTCCGACGTGGTCGCGCTGGTAGTCGGTCTTTAAACCGTTGTACAGTCCGTGCGCCCTCTTCACCTTTTCGGCAAACGCTTCAACCGCCGCCTTGGTGGTGTTGGAAGTCGTCCAGCCGCTCACGGTTTCCGCGCTTTCCAGACTTTCGATTAACGCTTTAAGCTCGCGCGCGTCGTCCTCGGGCTGCTCACCCGTTGCCGTGCGGATACCGAAGTAACTCCTGTAAACGAAATTGTCGTAACCCGTACCGTTGGCGGGATAGAGCATCGTAAGCATGCTGGCTTCCGCAGCGGATATGCCGGGCGCCGTGCTTGCATAGTTTGCAAGATAGCTAACGAAATTGTTGTAGTAGAACGAATTGGTGGAGTAGCTTCCGGCGGGAAGTACCTTTTCGGAAACACCTTCAAGCAATACGGGCGCCGCAATGCTTTCGAACTCGTAGGTCGTTATTCCGCCGCTCTGCGCGTCCGATTGATAGAACGCACCCTCGCCTATCGTTTTAAGCGTGTAGGGAAGAATTACTTTTTCCACTCCCGAAGAGGGAACGTTGTAGAACGCATACGCCTGAATTGTGACCGTACCCGTCTTTACCGTGTAGGTTTTCACGCCGTTTACGTCCGTCGCAACCTTGCCGGTGGGATACGAACACAGCTCGTACTTATCCGTGTTATTGCCGAGGTATCTGTACAGAACGCCGTCGTCCGTGAAGTAAATTTTGTTGCCTTCCGCAATCTTGTATTCATAAAGGGACTTGCAGCCGCTGAACGCAGACCTTCCTATATAGGTGCAGCCCGCGGGTATAACCACCCTGGTCAGCGCGCTTTCGGCAAACGCTTCGTCGCCTATGCCTTCCAGTCCGTCGCCGAACGTAACTTCGATAAGCTTTATATTATTGAAGAACGCGCGGTAGTATATGCTCTTTGCCGACGCAAGGTCGAGCGACTCCAACTTGATGCAGCCTGCAAACGATTCGAAGCCGAACGCCGTTACCCTATCCATACCCGTAACGGTTTTAAGCTCGTCACAGCCGCCGAACGACTGGTTGCCGATAACCGTTGCGTTTTTCAGATCGACTTCGGCAAGCTTGGTGCAGTAGTAGAACGCGCCGTCGCCTATTGCCTTTATGCTGCTGCCGAGCGTTACGCTTGTCAGCGAGCTATCCACCTTTTCCTCTACGCTCTGCACTTTCCTGCCGACGTAGACGTAATAGGTATAGTTAGCCGCGAACGTATACGTGCCCGTAGTTGTTGCTTCGTCGCCGAAGGTTGCCGTGGTAAGTGCGGGGCAGAGCGCGAACGCCCTTTCACCCATCGCCGTTACCGCGGGGATATTGACCGTCGTAAGGCTTGCGCTGCGCCAGAACGCCTCTCTGCCTACGGTCTTTACGCTTGCGGGCAAATCGAGCGAGGTTATTGCCGTGCGCTGGAACGCTCTTGCGCCTATTTCTTCAAGCTGCGAACCGCTTGCAAACTCTATCGTTGCAAGCTTGCCGCAATCCGCGAATGCGTTAGCTCCTATCTTCTTTACACTTGCGGGTATGGTTATCGTTTCGAGCGAAGTGCCCGTAAACGCGTTATCCGCAATTTCCGTCAGTCCGTCGGGCAGGGTTACGCGTTTAAGACCTTCCAGTCCGTAGAACGCGCCCGCGCCTATTTTGGTTATTCCGGTTAAAGTAATCTCTTCAACTCCGTCCGCCATTACGCTGCCGGAGAACGCGTTGGGACCTATTACCGTAACGCCCGAACCGATAGCGAAAGTCGAATCTACTATGCCGGGAGCAAGATACAGCGTGTCGCCCGAAACTATCGCGCCGTTCATCTGAGGTACGTTCTGGAAGACGTCGCAACCGAGTTGCGGGTGGAACGTAGCGCCGAACGCGGGAAGCTTGGTGCAGTTGCGGAAGCCGTAGTCGCCTACCGACGATATATTGCCGCTCACGTTAAATTCCTCAATCTTGGAGCAGCCGGCAAACGCGTACGCGCCTATCTGAACGTCGCTTGCGTTTATGGTTACTTTGGTAAGCTCGGTACAGCCGTAGAACGCGCCGTCGGGAATACGCGAACAGTTTATAACCACTTCCTTCAACGCCGTGTCGCCCGCAAACATATAGCGGCCAAGCGCGGTGTCTTTGCTCGTGATGACTTCCGAAAGCGAGGTGCAGCCCGCAAACAGATAACCGTCCGCAACATGAAGCTGGGTAAGGTCTACCGATTCAAGCGAAGTGCAGCCCGCAAAAGTCTGCTCGTGCGCGGTGCCTATGGCAGTCATCTTTATTACTTCTTTAAGTCCCGTGCAGTTGGTAAAGACGTCTCTGTCGAGAGTGAACACCTTGCAGTTGGACAAATCAACGGTGGTAAGCGCCGTACAGCCGTCGAACGCGCCGCGCTTGATAAGGTTGAGCGACGAATCGGCAGGCTCTATCTTTTCTTCGGAAATGAAGCAAATCTTTTTAAGGTTGGTGCAGCCCTGGAACGCCCTTTCGCCTATGCTCGTAACGCTCTTGGGAATTACCACTACCTCCACGTTCAAGTTATCCTTAAACGCTTCGTCGCCTATACTCGTTATTGCCTTATCGGTGGGAATGGTCAGCACGCGCACGCCGTCTTTAAGCTCGCCGCCGCCACCGCGGTATTTGGACAGCGTTCCGCCGCTAACCGTGTAGGGGTCGACTATTGACAGAACCACCCTTGCGCTGCACGAAGCATATCCCTCCGCAGTCGCCGTTATGGTTACCATCTTCACCGTGTCGCCTTCGTAAACTACTTCGACGTTGCCCTGCTGGTCTACCGTTGCAAGATTTGCGTCCGAAGTCGTCCAGTTGAATTTTAAATCTTCAATGGGATAATACCAGGGGTCGGCTTTAAGTTCAAGACTGATTTTCTGCGCCGAATTTACCCTGACTATGCCCGAAGCCTGTACGGGGGTATCCGCGTAGTTTATCATAGTGCCGAAAGATACGGAAGGCACTCTCAGCGTTCTGTCGCTTTCGGTTACCGTTACCCTTATCATTTCGGTCTTACCGCCGCCGCCCGTTGCGGTTACGGTTGCGGTGCCCGCGGACACGCCGAAGATTTCACCGTTCTTTACCTGCACCGTATCGGGGTTGGTAGTACGCCATACAAAGTTGGAGATATTCGCACTGCCTATATTTTCGATTGAAAGCTTGGTAGCCGTATTCTTGGCAATGGTTATCTGCGAGCCCTGAGCAATTTTGAAATTGGAGGGGCATAAGCTCGTTTCCGCCAGGTTGGGCGACGTATCTATCGCGTAGACGTTGTGGTTAAGCGCGTAGTCGTCAATCTCGACGAACAGTCTGCCCTTATACGTTTCGTAGAATTCGGTTACGTCTATGGAAACGGTGTTGGTCGTATTCTTTCTGGGGTTGATTATGGGGGTAATATATTCGGTTGCAAGCATTAACGACTGGGCTTCCGTCGGGTCCGTGTAATCCGAATAGCAAAGTATTACCGCCTGGGGATAGTGGTTGTCGTATATATCGAGGTCGAGATAAATTCTCTGGCTCTCTTTACCGCTTTCGTCCTTGCGGTCCTGATATCTTACGCGGCTGTCGACGAGTATGGGCGCTTCGTAGTCGATATAGAAATTCATCGAGAATACGTTGTCCTTATATACGCCCGCAGTCGTCGTGCCGTTCTTGTAGTCGTCGTAGCTGAAATAGAACTCGAAGTCCATTCTGTACTTGCCGTTGGCGGGCAAGCCCATTTCGTCGGAGCGCAGTTCCAGAAGCACCTGAGCGGGTATGGAGCTTCCGCCCGAGGCGGTTGCCTTGCCGACCCTGTAAACTTCCCTCACTTCCTTGCCGTCCGCGTCGGGAACTACCTCGCCCGTATCGACGTTGGTAAGCTTATAGGTGACTACCTCCGCGTTTCTCAAAAGTCCCGCGTACAGCGCCTTTATACCCGTCGTGGTAAGATAGTTGTTGTTATCCGACGCGCTTATGAAGTCGTTGAAACGGGAGATGGATATATGCTCCTCGTCGGTGTAAACGTAATCGGCGGTGTGCTCCTTGGCTTCGTCCTGCAAATAGAGGAACGAACCGAGGGGAATGGTCATCTGCTCGTTATAGTAATAACCGTACGCCTGGGTTGCCCACACGCTGGGCTGTTTTCTGTCCTCGTCCTTCAACGAGGTATCCTTTGCGTCCGCCGCTATTTCGAAGCAGTCCAGATCGAGCATGGGCGCGGCTTTCCAGTCGCCGTAGAAGCCCATAAACGGCAGGGTAAGATCGCACTGGTCTTCCTCGCCTTTGAGTTGCAGGAAGCCTTCCACGAACATACCGTTCTTAAACGTGCCGTCGATATATTTCTTTTCCGCGTCGGTGAGTTTAAGCGTAACTTCTATTTTCTTGCTTTCGCCAGCCGCAACGGTGAAGCTGCCGCCTTCCGCAACCGAATAGCCGCCCACGGTCCAGGTGGCGTCGTCGCCGAACAGATAAGCCTTTTCGGCAACCGACCTGCCGTCCGCGCCAAGCGTTTCGGTCATGAATATGCTGTTGGTTTTAAAGTTGAGCGGGGTCGTACCGAAGTTCTTAACGTAGAACTTAATCGTGTACTCGCCCTTCTTTGCGGGGTCGTCGCCCAGCTCCGCCTTGGGTCTGCCGTCGTCCTCGCACATCTTATCCGCCTCGTCGGTGTACAGATACGCTTTGGTCGAGTAGACGTTTTTAAGCGTTGCAAGTCCCGCGCCCTGCTTTCTGGGCGAATAGGGAAGCTTGTTCTGGTCGTATACGAGGGTTGCCGTACTCATCATTATATTGTTGGTGAGTTTGGTAAGCGCAAATTCGTCGTTATCGCTAACACCCTGCCAGAGCGGCTTCATTGCGCCGTTGTTCTTTAAATAGCCCTTGAAGATAGCCGCAAAGCCCGCAAGGTTGGGGCACGCCATGGAAGTACCGCTCATCTCGTCGTAGCCGCCCGCAACGGTGGAAGTTATTTCGCCGCCGTGCGAGGTTATATCGGGTTTAAGCTTCAAGTCGGGCGTGGTGCCCCACGACGAATAGTCGTTCATGAAAGGTCCCGCAAGGTACGACCTGTTAATGGTTATCGTGCCCGTGGTCCTTCTGGTCGAGCCCGAACCCGTGAGTTTAAGTCCCGCTTCCATATTTACGGAAACCGCGGGAATACGGTTTTCAAGGTCGCCGAGCGACATTCTTATCGAACCCGAAACGTTGTTGTAAACAATGATGGCGTCCGCGCCGTTGGCTCTCGCCGTTTCGATTTTGTCTTTGAAAGGAGTGCCGCCGCGCTTTACTACCGCAATTACTTTGCCGTACGTGCCCTTGTCGGCAATTTCCCTCTTGATACTCGTGGTATAGTCGCCCGCGTCGCCCGTGCCGGGAACTACGACGTACTTGAATATGGCACTCGTTTTGTAATCGGGACTGGTCGGGTCGTCGCCCAGCAAATCATCGATAAAGTTATAAGCGTCAGAGTCCTCGTTGCGCGATTCCTCGTAATATATTGCGTCGCCGCCCGTCATCGTAAGTCCGCTGGCGGTTGCGTTTGCAAGCAGATAGGAAGAACGCTGACCGTTGATACTTGCAACGGACATTGCGCCCGTAAAGGTCGAGGGCGCGCCTACCGTACCCGAATCGGGGTTGGTTGCAAGGTTGGTACCGAACGCACTGCCGTAGCCTGCGGAGAACTCGTTACTTGCCGCAACTATCAGCGATATGCCCTGCTCCCTTATCTTTTCGTAAACGGCTTTCATCAGCCGTCCCTCGTCGTCCAGTTGCAGCGAGCTTGAAGAGAAGCCCGAGCTGGTGCCCAGCGACATGTTTATAACGTCAACGTTAAGGTTGCAGCAGTCTTCCAGCGCGTCAAGGATATCCACCGCTTCCGCGCCGCCTATTTCGGTTGAATCGAGGTTGTCCGAAAATACCTTACAGATAACCAGCTGCGCTTCGGGCGCAACGCCGCGGAAAGTAATTTCGTTGCCCTGTTCGTCCTTTTCTATAAAACCGTCCTTGTTGGTGTAGCTGTCCGCTTTGCCCGCGACTATGCCCGCAACGTGCGTGCCGTGCTGGGAATAGGAAGGATATACGTCCGTATCTCTGTCGGCGTAGTCGTACGCAAAGGGAACCTTGACGTTAACGTAGACGTCCGAAACGGTTGCTCCCGTTCTTTCCGCCGTGAAGTCCTTGCCGTCCATCAGTTCGGCGATATCGTCTTTTGTAAACCTCGCGCCCGTCTTGCTTGCCGCTTCCATCTGGTCGGGACTGAACGCGGGGTGCGTGTAGTCCAGACCGGTATCGAGAATAGCCACCGTCATTCCCGTGCCGTCGGCGTATTTAAGGTATTCGGAGGAATTGTAAATACCGCTCGCATATATATTGCTGTAATTTTCCTGCGCTCCGCTTGAAGCCGCAATTGCCTGGGGGCGCGCATACGTCGAACCGACGGTAACCGTCGAAACACCCGCAATGCTCCTTATGGTCTTTACGGCAGAAAGCTTGACGTCGATTGCAACGGCGTTGGCTATGGTCGAATAATTGCTTCTGAGAGTATAATTTACGCCCGCCCTTTTAAGCTTGTTTAAAAAGCCCGACTGCTCTCTGTCTATATCGGCTTTCGCCTGCCTTTCGCTTCCCTCGCGGTCGGATACGGCGCCGCCTTCCAGAGTGACTATAAGCGTGCGGGTTACGTTGGAATAATCTGCGGAAGCCGTATCGTTTTTGATTACGTCCTTGTTGAGATTATCCAGCTTTATCTGCGATAAATCGACCTTGCCGTTAACGTTTTCGAAGTTCAGACTGCGGACGTCCGCCTGCGCCGCGGTATCTTTACCCGCGAACGCAAACACCTGCCCCGCTATTAAACTTGCGGACATTAACGCCGTAAGCCCTATGCACGCCGCCTTGCGGCAGACTGCCTTGCGTGATTTGATTTTCATCTATTCCTCCAAAGCGCCCGAACGGAACGCCTACGAAAATGTGTGGTGATTAGTTTTCGGTTATTTCGGTTATTTCGGTTAAAGTCAGGTAATACAAGCCGCTGCTCGTAATGATGCCCTTATACTTCTTACCCGTCGTCGCGGCGGTAAGTTCAACCTCTCCGTCGCCGGTTATCACGTAGGTGTACGCCGCAACCAGCTCGTCGCCGTCCTTGCGCCAGAGCGTTGAAATTCCGTCGAATATAAAGTGCAGGGTTTCGCTAGTAGAAACGATAAGGTTGACTTCCCTTTCGTACAGAGCGTCGGGAGTTACGAGTCCGTAATGCTTGCCGCCCATGTAGTAGCCGCCTTCGCTCGTTTCGACGAAGAGCGTATTTCCGTTGTAAGATATGCAGGGGACGCCCGCCGCGTTTATCCTGTATTCGTAATCGGTCTTTACTCCGTCGATTGCGGTATAGGTTGCCTTGCCTCTTCCGTATTTGGCGTTGCCCAGACCGTCGAAAGTCCAGCTCGTGACGGTATCGGAGCGAGACTCGTACGTGCCCTTCCAATTATCGACGAGAGTATCTCTTATGCCGTTGCGCGTCAGTTCGCCCGCAACGGTCGTACGCGATAACAGAATTTCGTTTTCGCCGTTAAGGCTGAGCCTGGTCACTATCTTCTCTCCGCCGATTTCCTCGGTATAGGTAAGCGCAACCGAGGACGCGTCGAACGAGGGGTTGAATACGAATTCGACTTCCGTGTCCGAATAGGTTACCTTTGCTTTGAACGAGCTGTCTACCTCTTTGATGATAAGGTTGTAATCGACGCCCGATATCATCCATTCGCCTACGAAGCCCGACTTGAACGTCAACGTTTCGGAGCCGCACGTAAAGCCGCTTCCCGCGGGCGTAAGCGCGTTGCCGTCTACCGTTACGCTGCCACCCCTTACCGTGTAGGTAAGTTTGTTACCGTTCGACACGGTAACCTTGCCGCCGTCGTCCAGATTGCCCTTACCGTCGAATCTGTAAGAGTTGCCGCTTGCGTCGTACAGAGTCACGCCGTACCATTCGTCGCGCTTTGCAAGCTGGGCGTCGCCCAGGGAAACCGTACCGTCAACCTCGTTAAAGCTGAGCGTGTAAACGTTGCTTCCCACCGTTACCTTGCCTGCCGCCGTACCGTCGAGAGTATAAGTGCCTCTCAGCGTAATGCCGTCGGAGTCGGTTATCAGCACCTCCGCCTTGGCAGTAGCCGTTCTGCCGTCGAAAGTGATTATATCGAATTGCTGTGAATTGCCAACCCAAGTGCCCTTGAAATTGTCGTAAAGGCGGAACACCGCGTTGGTGTAATAGCCCGAGTTTTGCAGCGAATAGAAAGTACCGATTGCGCTTCCGCTCGTCGCGTCGAGAGCAAGCTCGCCGTAGCTGCGGTCGTCCACGAACAGCCTTACGCCCGTGCCGTAGGAATCGGTCAGGACGTCGTACTCCGCGTCAACGCTCGCCACCTTTTTGTCGGCTACGTACGAAATGGTTGCGCTGCCGCTGCCGTTCTTGCCCACGCCGTTAAGCGTAACTTCTATGCGCTCTTTATCGTAGGAGAAATACCACGTACCCGTGAAGCCGTCGCTGAGGTAATACTTCTTGCCGTTTATATCGAGAACGCCGTTCTCGTCAATGCCTGCCGTATAGTTAACGCCGCCTATGCTGAACTTGCCGTCCGCGTCGTAATCTACGGGAGACGAAGCCGTACCGTTTTCCGTATACTTGACTTTTCCGAAGCCGTCGAACTCGAACGAAACGACCGAATTTGCCGTCGCCAGCCACAAGCCCGCAAAGCCGTCCTTCAAGCGCACCGTTTCGTTGCCCACCTTGGTAACTTTGCCGCCCGCCAGAGTTGCCGTCGCGCCGCCGTTGGCGCCGTCGTATACTATATCTATTTCGTTGCCCGATATGGTGTAAGTGAAGCTCTGTCTTACCTTGCGCGCGTTGATGAACACGCCCGTGCCGCCTTTATTGAAGGTGTAAGTCGTGCCGTTGTCGGCGTAATACTCGCCGTAGGTGAAAGCGCTGCTTGCCTTGACTACGTTGAACTTCAAATCCCTTATAACTTCCGCCTCGTTCTCCGCGGTGGAATTTTCAAGGTCAAGCAAGGTCGCCTTGCCCGAAAGGGTAAATCCGTCGTCAGTCTTTATACCCCTGAACGTGCAGTAGCCGCCGTTTATCTCCTCCATAGTGTACAGAAGATTTGCAAACGCGCTGTCGATAAACGTTACTTCATCACCGTCGTAGGTGTATTTGCTTCTGTAAGTCAGACCGCCGTTTCTGAAAAAGACGTTGCCGTTTGCGTCAAGCTCGATATACGCGCCGTTGGAATAGATCGCGTCGCTGACGTAGTACGTTCCCGCAACCTCGGCGTAGTCCGCAAAACCGACGTATAAAGTCGTTTGCGTTGCCGCGGGCACGAAGCCGTAGGGCACCTTCTGCGTAAGCGCTTTATCGAAGTAATAGCCCCAGCTCAGCTTGCCGCTATCCGCACTCGTTTCGTATACGGGCAGTTTGTTCTGCGAATACCACTCGTGCACGGGAGGTCTTTCCGATACCGCGTAGGAGTACGTATTCAGTTCTTTTCCGTCCGCGTCCTTGACTATTATCGTCAGCTCGCGTTTTTCGTTTAACGCGCCCGCAGGCGTCTGGACGACGGGCAAATCACCGCTGAAATTCCAGTCGTATACCGACCAGCCCAGCGTTTCCGTGAACATTGCGGGGGTTGCGCCCGACCTCTTGGGCTGGTTGTTGTACAATACGGGGCTTGCGGAGTTTATTTCGACCGAGCCGCTTTCAGCGGCGTGTCCTATCACTCCGTCGTAATTTCTGCCCGTATCCTGATAGCTTGCGCCGTGAACGCTGTTTGCGCTCAGCTTGGCGTTAGCCGCATAGCACGAAGCTATAACCGTGTCCTCGTCCGCAAAACCTACTATGCCGCCCGCATAAGCAACCATATAGTCGGGAGTTATCATTGCGCTTGCAATCGTGTTGCTTGCCGAAACGACCGAAGTGGAATAGCAGTTACTTACGCTGGAATATCTGCCCAGCGTACCCACTATGCCGCCCGCGTGCATCGCGCCGTAAATATCGCCCGTGGAATAACTGTTGACGACGTACGCTATCGCGTTCGTATTAGCCGACGAAAGATAGCCGACTATGCCGCCCATCGAACGGGGGCTGCCCGTGCCTTCTATGCTGACGTTGGTCGAGCAGGAGCGCAAGAACGAATCGTAGGTTACCAGAGTCGAACCGACCATGCCGTAACCCGCCTGCAAATAACCGACGAGACCGCCCGTAAATACTATCTGGTTATCGTCGCCGAACGCTATTATCTCGCCGTCGGCGTGGCAGTTGGTAATCTGAACGCCTAAGCCCGCACCCAGTAGCGAACCCGAAACCGAGCGCGCCTGCGATTCGCCGGGGTGTACGCGCAATTCGTAATCTTTCAGAGTGAGGTTCTTGATTACGACGGGCGAGGAAACGGTTGCCACCGCATTCCCGAAAAGTCCCACGTTGGGGAGATATTCTTTTACGAAAGTCGTCTGGTCTATAACCTCGTCGGTGATATAGAAGTTGCTTATGGTCTTTCCGTTGCCGTCGAACGAACCCAGAAACGACGCGTTTTCGTGCGACATATCGCCTACTACGAACAGCTGTTCGCCCTGCATGTCGATATCGTCCGCGAGTTTGTAATAATCATCCCTGTAAGTGACGTAGTCCCGCGAATTGACCACAACCGCCAGATAATACAAATCTATGGGACGGGAAAGAAGGAAAGGATCGTCCTCCGTACCCTTGCCGCAGTTTGCGCGGCCAAGAAAGCTAAGTTCCTGTTTCAGTCCCGAAACCCTTACGGTGGCGTCCGAAGTAATATTTTCAACCGTGTACACGCCGTTTGCGTCGGGTTCCAGCACGTCGTAGCCGCAGTTTACGGAGCACGACTGCTCGTAATAAGGGCTGATATTCAGCTTGAATTTAAAGTTGCTACCGCCTTCCAGACGCACCTCGTCGCCAAGCTCGTTGCCGTTCTCGTCAAGGTAGTGAATCCAGCACTCCTGGCGAACGGACTCTCCGTCGGGATTTGTCACGGTTTCGAATCTGTCCATCGTCAGCGTGTAAATGCCGTTGAGTCCGCCCGCGGAAACCTTGGTTTCGCCGTTCATCACGAACGAATAAACTCCGTTCTCGTCTGGCGTAAGCGTGGTGCCGTCGCTCAGATAGATTATAGGGTCGCCCACGGTGTTGGCGCCCAGCGAAACGGTGAAGCGGACTTCCACTCCCTTTCTTACCGTACCGCCGTTTTCGAACTCGGCAAGTTTATCCTGCAAAACGTAGTCGATTCCCGAACCTTCGAAAACCAGCTTATAGTACTTGGGGGCGCAACCCGCCGCAACGCCGCACAGGCACGAAATGCCTGCCGCAGCCGCTAAACCGAGTATTGCTTTTTTGAATTTATTCATAATTTATTCTCCGCGGAGCATAAAGTAATTTTAACGAAATTTTATGCGCTTTAAGGGACGCCAACCGCACTTTAAGGCAAAATGCGGGCTATGACCCTATTTTTTCATTCTCTTCTATATTATCATATCGTCGCGAATAATGCAAAATAATAAAGCCCTTTTACGACAATAATTTTATATAAAAATTACTTATAACCGTATTCGTTGTGGGTTACCTAACTATTTTATGCAAAAAACGGGTGTATAAACGCATAATTATCAATTACGGTAAAGGGGCGCGCCCGTTCGGGC
>CAMWHW010000004.1 GCA_947174175.1 uncultured Clostridia bacterium
GTGCATAACGCCGTACCGCGTGAACTCGGCGTTTTTCAGCGCGGGTATCATTGAAAACACCCTCTTCTGTTCGCCGAATTTCAAGTTGGTCTGACAGCCTACCAGATTGTAAGTCGTGCCGTCCTTGTCTTCCTTCCTCAGCTGCAAAACGGCGTAAAATTTATTGCCGTCCTTGTCGCGCAGTCCCACCGGCTTGAACGGTCCGAAACGCAGAGTGTCCGCGCCGCGCGCCGCCATAATTTCCAGCGGCATGCAGCCTTCGAAAATTTCACGCTTTTCAAACGAATGAAGCTGTGCGCGCTCGGCGTTTACAAGCTCGTAAACGAACTCCTCGTACTGCTCCTTATCCATGGGGCAGTTTAAATAATCGTCGCCGCCTTTGCCGTATCTGTCGCCGAAAAAGGCGCAGTTCATATCCACGCTTTCGCGCGTTACTATGGGTGCGGACGCGTCGTAAAAGTGAAGCGCTCCGCCCAGCTTGTTCTTTATATCCTCCGCAAGCGCGTTGCACGTAAGCGGACCGGTTGCGATTATGCACGGCTCTTCGGGAATTGCCGTGACCTCGCCGCAAAAAATTTCAATATTTTCGTGCGCTTTAAGCTTCTCGGTTATGAACGCCGAAAACTTGTCCCTGTCGACTGCAAGCGCGCCGCCCGCGGGTATGCGCGCATCTTTCGCCGCCTGCATTGTCAGCGAGCCTATCCGCCGCATCTCTTCCTTTAAAAGTCCGCACGCGTTGGAGTATGCGTCCGCCCCTTTTAAGGAGTTGGAGCACACCAGTTCGCCGAAGTTTTGCGAGGAGTGCGCGGGCGTAAAACTATTCGGCTTGATATCGTAAAGCTCCACCTTAACGCCGTGAGCCGCAAGGTAATATGCCGCCTCCGCGCCTGCAAGTCCCGCGCCTATAACTTTAACCCTGTTCATCTTCCTTGGGTGCGGGTGCGGAATAATCGCAGTCTTTTTCGGAGCACTTCAACGAATTGCCGCGCTTGACCACGTAGCCCTTGCCGCACTTGGGGCACTTGTCGCCCGTGGGGATATCCCAGCTTAAAAATTTGCACTCGGGATAACCCGTGCAGCCGTAATATATCTTGCCGTTTTTGGAGCGCATACGGCGCATAGGCTTGCCGCACTCGGGGCACTTACCGTCGATGTGCTCGCCCTGGCGCGCGTTGCCGTCGGGCTTGTTGACGGGCTGTTTGGCGCCGCAAGAAGGGCACTCGAAATAGTTGCCGTACTTACCCTTTTTTATGAACATAAAGCTACCGCATTCGTGGCACTTCTCTTCGGTTATCTTGACGTCGATAGGCAGTATCGCCGAACATTCGGGGTAGTTGGGGCAGGCAAGGAATTTGCCGTACTTACCGCTCTTGACCACCATATTCGCGCCGCACTTGGGACAGCGCACGTCGGAAATTTCCACCTCGCTTTCGCTGACTATGTTAGAGCACTTGGGATAGTTGGAGCACGCAAGATACTTGCCGTACTTGCCCATGCGCCTTATCATAACGCTTCCGCACTTTTCGCACTTTATGTCCGTTTCCTCGTCGCCGTCGCACGCCGCGGTGCGCAGCTTTTCGGCAAACGAAGGATAGAAGTCGGAAATTATCTTGTGCCAGTCGACGCCGCCCTCCTCGATTTTATCCAGCTCCTCTTCCATCTTGGCGGTGAAGTCGACGTCCATAATATCGGTGAAATAGTGCACCAGCACGTCGGTTATCTTATACGCAACGTCGGTGGGCACCATATATTTGCCGTCCTTTTCCACGTACTTGCGCTTGGTTAAAACGGAGATTATCGAAGCGTAGGTAGAAGGTCTGCCTATTCCCCTTTCGTCCATCGCCTTTACAAGCGACGCGTCGGTGTAGCGCAGGGGCGGACGGGTGAATTTCTGTTCGCTGGAAAGCGAAGTCAAATCGAGCTTGTCGCCCTCGTTGAGCGGGGGTAAAAGCTTGCCGCTCTCCTCTTCGTCGTTCTCGCCAGACTGCGCCTGCTGATAGGCGGCGGTAAAGCCCGCGAACAGCACGGTCTTGCCGCTCGCCTTAAAGACGTAACCCGCGCTGGTCGCCTCAACCTGCATCGAATTGTACTGCGCCTCCGCCATCTGCGAAGCGACGAAACGGTCGTAAATAAGCTTGTATATATTGTAGTGTTTCTTGTCCAGATACTGCTTTACGCTTGCGGGGGTGACTTCCAGGTTTATGGGGCGGATAGCCTCGTGCGCGTCCTGTGCGCCCTTTTTGGTAGCGTAATAGTTGGGCTTTTCTGGCACGAAGTCCTTGCCGAAAGTGCGCTCGATAAATTCCAGCGCGCTCTTCTGCGCCTCTGCCGCAATGCGCACGGAGTCCGTTCTAATATAGGTTATAAGCGCGATATGGTCGCCGCCCACTTCCATACCTTCGTACAGATGCTGTGCAACCAGCATGGTTTCGGGCGAGGACATTCCGAACTTGTTGGAAGCGTCCTGCTGTAAGGACGAGGTCGTGAAAGGCGCGGGCGCGTGCTGTTTGCTTACGCCGCTCTTGACCTTGGTGACGACGAAACTGCCGCCCTTTATTTCCGCCTCCGCCTTTGCCGCGTCCTCCGCGGTAAGCGATTTTCCGCTCTTCTTTAACTGGTAAACCGCCTTAAAGGGCGCATATTTGGCGGGCAAATCGCGCAGCTGCGCCGTAAGCGTGTAATATTCCTCGGGAACGAACGCCGTAATCTCGCGTTCTCTGTCTACGATTAAGCGCAGAGCGACCGACTGAACGCGCCCTGCGGAAAGTCCGTCCTGAATACGGTTGTTCAGAAAAGGCGAAAGCTTGTAGCCCACCAGTCTGTCGAGTACGCGCCTTGCCTGCTGCGCGTCGACCAGATTGTAGTCTATCTTTCTCGGGCTCTTCAACGCGTTCTGCACCGCGCGCGGAGATATTTCGTTGAACTCCACTCTGTTCGCGCCGTCGGGGTCCATACCCAGAACGGTCTGCAAATGCCAGCTTATCGCCTCGCCCTCGCGGTCGGGGTCGGTTGCAAGATAGACGCGGTCCGCCTTCTTCGCCTCGTCGGTCAGTCTTTTAATGACGTCCTTTTTGTTGGGCGTTATCTCGTAATGCGGCTCGAAGTTCTCGGTTATCTTTACGCCGAGAGTCTTTTCGGGCAAATCCCTTACGTGTCCGCCCGAAGCGTCCACGCGGAACTTTCCCTTTAAATATTTGGAAATGGTTTTTGCCTTGGAAGGCGATTCTACAATAATCAGATCCATATCATTCACCTATATTTTATATTGCGGCAAACGAGTTGCCGCCCGTTCTTATTATCAGTCCCTTTATTTCCATAAGCGAGCACAGCGTAAGCGCTTCCGCAAGCGAAGTGCCCAGTGCCGCGGCTATCTTTTCCGCGTGCGTTTCGCCCTGCTCTTTTAAAAGCTTATAGACTATTTTTTCGTCGCCGTCAAGCTCCGGCGCGCTCTTCTTACTTTCGCCCGTCTGTATGCCGAGAACGCTCAGTATATCCGACGCGCGGTCGCATAGATACGCCCCGCTCTTTATAAGATTGTTACAGCCCGCGCCCGAAGGCACGCCCACTCCGTAGGGAAACGCAAAGACGTCCCTGGAATAGTTCGCCGCGTACGAAGCCGTGGACAGCGCGCCGCTCTTTTCCGCGGCGGACACTACAAGCACTCCTTCCGAAAGCCCCGCTATCACGCGGTTGCGGAGTAAAAACGTGTGCCTTTGCACCCTGGTCGACGGCGGGAACTCGCTTATCGACAAACCGTTTTGCTCCACCTTTCTCAACAGGTCTGCGTTCGCCGCTCCGCTGTGCGAATGACCGCCGGGCAGCACGCAGATTATATTTCCGCTTTTCAGCGCTCCCTTAGCCGCCGCGCTGTCCGCGCCGTCCGCTACGCCCGTTACTATCGTAAGATTTTTCGAAAGTTCCGCGCATATCGATTTGCATGCTTCGGTCATCTGTGCCGTTGTCTTGCGCGAGCCGACCACCGCAAACGCGCGGGTTGCAAGCAGCGCTCCGTTGCCCTTCAAATAGAGCACCAGCGGCGGCACGGGAATATGTTTAAGCAATTCGGGATAGTCCTCGCTCTTTACCGTCACGCACCGCACTCCCTTTTTGTCGAGGGCGGCAAACACTTTGCCGCGGTAGGTTTGGTCACGGAATTTTTCCCTTATTTTATTATATACTCCGCCGTCAAGCGTTTTAATCAGCGCCTCGGCATATTTTTGCCCGTCGTCCGTTTCGCCGTTTTCGGAAGCAAGCAGCAGCTTTTTCTGTTTGTAGTTGAGTTCGGCTATGCTGTCCGCGACTATCAGGTCGGTTTCGCTTTTAGTGTAATTCATCTTTCCGCCGTGCTGTCGAAGTTTCTATACGACGTCGCTTCGAGTATATGCTTGGGCTTAATGGTTTCCGAGCAGTCCAGATCTGCGATAGTGCGCGCGACCTTGATTATTCTCGAACGCGCTCTTGCGGAAAGATTGAGTCTTTCGAACGCGGCGCGCAATATGCTTTCGCACTCGGGGGATAAACGGCAGTATTCCTTTATCTGCCTCTCGCCCATATCGGCGTTGACGGTCACACCCTCTTCGTTCAGAAAACGCTCGCGCTGAATCGCTCTCGCGCGCTCCACGCGCTTTTTGACTTCCGCACTCGGCTCGCCGTCGCTGCCGCCCGCAAGCTCCTCGTATTTTACTCCGTCCACTTCGACCTGCAAATCTATTCTGTCAAGAAGCGGACCGGAAATCTTGCCGCGGTATTTTCGTATCTGCGCGGGCGTACACGTACACGTCTTTTCCTTGGAGCCGAAGTTGCCGCACGGGCAGGGGTTCATGCTCGCGCACAGAATGAAGTCCGCGGGGAAGGTCACAGCGCCGCCCGCTCTGGCTATGGTTATCTTTCCGTCCTCCAACGGCTGGCGCAACGCTTCCAGCGCGCCGCGAGTATATTCGGGCAGCTCGTCTAAAAAGAGCACACCACGGTGCGCCTTGGAAATTTCGCCCGCCTTTATCTTGGAGTTTCCGCCTCCGCACAGCGAAACGGTGGTTGCCGTGTGGTGGGGCGTACGGAAGGGTCGCAGCGATGCAATTCCGTCCTCGCCCAGTTCACCCGAAACCGAAAGTATTTTGGTAACTTCCAAAGCTTCCTCGAAAGTCATATCGGGCATAATGGTGGGTATGCACCGCGCAAGCATGGTCTTGCCCGTACCGGGAGGGCCCGACAAAAGCACGTTATGTCCGCCCGCAACGGCTATTTCCAGCGCGCGCTTGGCAACCGCCTGTCCGCGCACCAGCGACAAATCGCAGTTATAGGATGAGCGCCGTTTTGCCGCCTCGAAGCTGCGCACCTGCACGGGCTCGAAGGGCGCGCCGCTTAAAAAGTCGAACGCTTCCCTTAAAGACTTTAACGCATAAACTTGTATACCCTCGATATAGCTTGCCTCGTTGGCATTGCCGAAGGGCACTATGAACTTTTTAAAGCCCTTGCTCTTTGCCGAGATGAGGACGGGAAGTATGCCCGTCACAGCGCGCAAGCCGCCGTCCAAAGCAAGCTCGCCAAGCATAACCACGCCGTCGGTGTCCGCCTTTAACTGCTCGCTTGCAACCAGCAGGGATATGGCGATGGGCAGGTCGTACTGACTGCCTTCCTTTTTGATGTCCGCGGGCGCAAGGTTGACGGTTATTTTGTTGACGGGGAAGCGGAGCGAGCTGTTGCGTATTGCGGAAAACACCCTCTCCTTGCTCTCCTTTACGGCGGTATCGGGAAGCCCGACCAGCTCGTAGGAGACCATACCCTTGTTTATATCCGTTTCAACTTCCACCGGCACGCCGTCCAGCCCGACCACCGTGTAACTTGCAATCTTGGATAACATTAGTGAAAACCTCTGACAAATGAAAAACTCCCGCGCGTGGCGGGAGCTTATTTAATTATCTTATTTCCTGTATCTTAGCAGCCTTACCGGTCAGCCCTCTCAGATAGTAGAGCTTAGCTCTTCTTACCTTACCCTTCTTGACTACCGCGATGGACGCGATTTTGGGAGAGTGAACGGGGAAGGTTCTTTCCACGCCTACGCCGAAAGATAAGCGGCGGACGGTGAAGCTTTCTCTTATACCGCCGTGCTTCTTTGCGATTACAACGCCTTCGAAGTTCTGAATTCTTTCCTTCGTACCTTCGATAACCTTAAAGCCGACCCTTACGGTGTCGCCTACGTTGAACGCGGGAACGCTTTCCTTCATTCCTTCCTTTTCAATGGCTTCTATCAACTTACTCATTTTGACTTTTCCTCCGATTAACCAAGTATTCGTGCGGCGCTTTTGTCGTAGCGGAATACCCGAAGTCTTTTAAATTTTTATTTGCTTTTTTGCGATTGCCATACTATCTTAGCAAACGGAAATTAAAAATGCAACTATTTTTATAGGGTGTATCGCAAATTTCACAAAACAAATTTTCCACCGCTTTTTAATCGCCTATATATAATATGTATTATATAAAACCATTAATAGAAAGCATTTTCTATGTGGTTCACGCCCGCTCTCGTAACCTCGATAACGTCGAAACGCACGGTGCAATCTATCTCCCTGTGAACGAAATAGTAACGCACGCAATTTTTGTAGCGCTGCATACGCTTTTTATCCACCGCCTGACCGGGCGTGCCGAAATAGTCGCTGGAACGAGTCTTTACCTCGATAAAGGCAAGCACGCCGTCCTGCTCGGCAATTATATCCACCTCGCCGAACGGGCATCTGTAATTGCGTTCGATTATTTTATATCCGCACTTTTCCAGATAGTCCGCCGCCTTGCTTTCGCCCGCAAAACCGAGCCTTCTCTTCTCTCCGTTTATTGCCATTTCTTGGTGAAACTCCTGCGGTGTATGGGCGTCAGACCGAACTGCTCAATCGCCTTTATGTGCGCCTGCGAGCCGTAGCCGACGTTGCTTTCGAAGCCGTACTGCGGATACTCCTTTGCGTAGTCTGCCATAAGCTTATCCCTGTAAACCTTTGCGATAATGGAAGCCGCGCCGATCGAATAGCTGAGCGCGTCGCCCTTGATTATCGACCTCTGCGGAATAGTTATATCCAAGGTCATATTGCCGTCGGTAAGCACGAAGTCGGGCGCAATTTCCAGACCCTCCACCGCGTTCTTCATACACAGCCTGGTTGCCTGCAAAATATTGATTTGGTCTATAATTTGCGGTTCGACGCGGCATATGCGGTAGGCAACCGCCTTATTTATTATGTTTTCGCTTAAAACTTCACGCTTTTTTGCGGAAAGCTTTTTGCTGTCGTCCACGCCCTCTATAAGCTCGTCAAGCGGCATTATTACGGCGGCGCACACCACGGGACCGGCAAGCGGACCTCTGCCCACCTCGTCCACTCCGCAAATATATTTACAGCCATTTTCAAGCAATTCTCTTTCGTATACTAACTTATCCATTTTAAAAAACGAAGCCCTTGCAATCGCTTATATCGTCCAGCGTGACCTTGCCCAGTCTGCCCTTGCGGAAGTCGTCTATGACCGCCTTTTCTCCGCGCTCGTAGTCGTAATCGTTTCCGCGCAGGATAAAGCCGCGCCGCATACACACCTTGTCCAGCATTTCCAAAGGAGTAATCTCTGCGCCGTTCTGCGCCCCCTCGCCTATGCCGTATCTTTCGGCAAGCGCCGCGGGGTACTTTTCTTTAAGCTCCGCCAGCAGTGCCAGGGCTATATCGTCTAGGTCGAGAATATCGTCGTTTAAGCTGCCGACGTACGCAAGGCGCACGGCAAGGCGCTGATTGACGAACGAGGGCGGCGTGGTGCCCGGCGTATCCAGAAGCTCGTACCCGTCCAGACGTATCCACTGTTTGCCGCGCGTTACGCCCGCCTTGTTGCCCGTCTGGGCGCGCGCGTTGCCCGCAAGCAGATTGATGACCGTGCTCTTGCCCGTGTTGGGCACGCCGCACACCATAAAGCGGAAGGTCTGCGTGTATCCCTTCTGCGCGTTCCTTTCGCGCTTATTTTGCACGAGAGCCGCAACCGCTTCGGACAGCGCCCTGCGCGAACGGCTGTCCGCGGCGTTTATGCGCACGCACGGCGCGCCGCTCTCGCGTATGAGCTTTGCAAACGCGTCGGCTTTTGAGTCGGCAAGGTCGCCCTTATTCAGAACGTACAAAACGGGCTTAGCCCCGAACGTCTTTTTGAGCGCGGGGTTGAAGGACGACGCGGGACAGCGCGCGTCGAGAACGTAAATAACTCCGTCGCAAACGGCTACGTTCTCCTCCATCATTCGCATTGCCTTGGTCATATGCCCGGGGAACCATTGTAGGGTCTTCATTTAAAATCACCTGTAATTACTTTTTCAAAAGGTCGGGACGGCGCTCGCGAGTAATCTTTTCGCTCTGCTCCCTGCGCCACTTGTCTATTTCCGCGTGGTTGCCCGAAAGCAGAACATCGGGCACGCTCACCCCGTTATATACCGCGGGGCGCGTGTACTGCGGATATTCCAGCAGTCCGTCAGAAAAGCTTTCGTCGACGAGCGAACCCGCCGCAAGCACTCCGTCCACGTAGCGCGCAACGCTGTCGCAGATGACCATTGCGGGAAGTTCTCCGCCGGTAAGAACGTAGTCGCCTATGGATATTTCCCCGTCGAAATACATATCCAGCGCGCGCTGGTCCACCCCCTCGTAATGACCGCACAGAATGACGATATGCTCACGCTGCGCAAGAGCAAGCACCTTTTGCTGAGTGAGCCGCTCCCCCTTGGGCGAGGTGTAAATTCTAAGCGCCTTATGGTCGGGGTCAACCGCCTCCACCGCGCTTCCCACGGGCTGGGGCATCATAACCATGCCCGCGCCGCCACCGAAGGGATAGTCGTCGCACTTTTTGTGCTTGTCCGTGGAATAGTCCCGTATATTCACAATTTCAATTTCAAGCTTTCCGCCGTTCACGGCGCGCCCTATTATGCTCTCTTTAAGCGGCGCGAACATTTCGGGGAAAAGCGTCAGAATGGTTATCTTCATAAATTCCTACTCGTCCAGAGCGACTTCCTTAAACCTAGCCGCGCTCACGGTTATTAAGTGTGCGGACAAATCTACGTCGGCAATCAGCCCCTTGACCGCAGGGAAAACGACCTTTTTGCCGTTGCCCTTAATAACCTCGTAAATATCCGTCTTTGCAGGGGTCACGCTTTCGACCGTACCTATCTCTTCGCCCGTATCGTCAACCACAGTGCAGCCTATTAAATCGGCGATATAAAAGGTGTCGTCGGGAAGCGCGGGAGCGTCCTCGCGCAGAACGTCTATATTCAGTCCGCGCAGAAGCTCGGCGGCGTTTCTGTCGGCTATGCCGCTCAGCGTCACGAACGCGCAGTTGCCGCCTTGGGGGCGAACTTTAAGCATTTTGTAAGCGTTTCCCCCGATATATACCCTGTCGAACGCCTGCAAATCCTCGGGATAGTCGGTCATCGTCAGTACTTTTACTTCGCCGCGTATGCCCTGCGGCTTTACTATGGTTGCAATGGTTAAATAATCTTTCATAGCGTTGAATAAAAAGAAAAGGCGAAGTTACGCCTTTTCCTTAATTTCTATAAAATATTTCTTGCTTTCGCGCGGGGTATAAGCGTTGACGATAGTGCGCAACGACTTTGCGATTTTGCCCTGCTTGCCGATTACTTTGCCCATATCAGAGGGGTCAAGGAGCACGGTAACTTCAACCGCGGTTTCCTTTTCCTCCACCTTATATTCGATTTCGTCGGTCTTGTCGGCAAAACGCTCGACGACGTATTTAATTAAAGCTAAGGTATCCATAATTTATTACTTCTTCTTTTTCTTGTCGTTGGTCTTGGGAGCGGAAAGCTTTTTGGACTGCTCCATAGCGCCGACCTTTACGAGATAGCTTTTAACCGTCTCGGTAGGCTGAACGCCCTTTGCAAGCCACGCCTTTGCCTTTTCCACGTCGATATTGATTTCAGCGGGGCTTTTGAGGGGATCAACGTAACCGATCTTGTCGATATATTCGCCCGACTGCGCCTTTCTGGAATCGATAACGACTACTCTGTAAAAGGGGGACTTCTTGTCGCCCATTCTCGTAAGTCTCATCTTAACTGCCATAGTATATATTCTCCTTCGCCGTTTCGGCTTTAAAAATTTTTTCTTATTTAAAAGGGTAATCTGCGCTTACCGCTCTTCAACTGTTTCATTAAAAGTTTGGTCTGTTCAAACTGCTTTAAAAGCTGGTTTACTTCCTGCACGCTGGTGCCCGAGCCAGCCGCAATGCGCTTCTTTCGGGATGCGTTTATAACCGCAGGTTCGTTCCTCTCCTTGGGCGTCATGGAAAGTATTATCGCCCTGGTGCGCTCTATCTTGCTCTCGTCGATGTCGCCGTCCTTAATCTTTCCGCCGAGACCGGGCATCATGGAAACCAGCGCCTGCGCGCCGCCCATCTTCTTCATACTCTCGAACTGCGTAAGATAGTCTTCCAGCGTGAAGGTGTTTTCCAGCATCTTCTTCTGCATCTTTTTGGCTTCTTCGGCGGTAACCGCCTCCTGCGCCTTTTCGATAAGCGACAGCACGTCGCCCATGCCGAGAATTCGCGAAGCCATTCTGTCGGGATAGAAATATTCGAGGTCGGTCGACTTTTCGCCCACGCCGATAAACTTTATGGGCTTGCCCGTGACCGCCTTTATGGAAAGGCACGCACCGCCGCGCGTATCGCCGTCCAGCTTGGTAAGCACAATGCCCGTGACTTCCAGCCTTTCGTTGAACGTCTTTGCAACGTTTACCGCAACCTGACCCATCATGGAGTCTACGGTTAAAAGTATCTCGTCCACGCGCACGGCTTTCTTGATATTTTCAAGCTCCTGCATCAGCGCTTCGTCAATTTCCAGTCGGCCTGCGGTATCGATTATTACCGTATCGTAACCCATCGACTTGGCGTAGTCGATCGCCTGCGAAGCGGTCTTGACGGGATTCTGCGTGCCCTTTTCGAACACTTCCACCTGCACGTTTTTACCGACTACTTTAAGCTGTTCGATAGCCGCGGGACGGTAGACGTCGCAACCGACGAGCAAGGGCTTTTTGCCGCCCTTTTTCAAAAGCAGCGCAAGCTTGCCGCAAAGGGTGGTCTTGCCCGCGCCCTGCAAGCCGCACATCATAATTACAGTGGGCGGATTGGGCGCAACCGTCAGCTTGGCGTTCTGCGAACCCATCAGCGCGATAAGCTCTTCATTTACAATCTTAATAACCTGCTGCGCGGGGTTAAGGCTTTCAAGAATTTTCTGCCCCACAGCCTTTTCGGAAACCTCGGCGCAGAACTGCTTTGCAACCTTGATATTGACGTCCGCTTCCAACAGTGCCACGCGCACCTCGCGCATTGCCGTCTTTATTTCAAGCTCGGTAAGCCTGCCCCTTTTCGTGAGCTTGGAAAATATATGATTTAATCTTTCGGATAACGATGCGAACAACGCCATAATTATTTTCCTTTTACCTTACTCTTTACCCATCTTTTTTAAAAGTGCGGAAACTTCCCCGGAATAGTCCTTGTCCAATATAGCCGATAACTCCGCAATATCCGCGGAATATTCTGGGTGCGCCTTTGCAAACTTTTCCGCCCATATCCCCACGTCGGTCATCATACACGACGTAAACAGATCGCCCTCGGCTAAAAGTCTGTCGTGCTTCAACTTGTCGTCGTACTCTTGAAGCTGCTTTTTGCAAAGCGCCAGACACTCCGAAACGCCCTGCCTGGATATCCCCTTCTGCTCGGCTATTTCCGAAACGGTCAAGTCGAGATTGAAATACATATCGGTGATTTCCTGCTGGTTGGGCGTAAGCAGTTTGCCGTACAGGTCCCAAAGGCGCATGAACTGAATCTTATCCATAAATTTGCTTCGTAAGTATAAACCACCCGCGCACCGTTGTCAAGCATTTTTACTTGACAAAAACGCACTTTTGAAAAAGTGATAAAATTTCACAAAATGAAAGCAGTTTTACTTTTTGCCATGGGTAACAAATCTTAAAAAGCGGTATTGACTAAACGGGTAAATAATGGTAAAATATTTTATAGAGGTTTAAACCAAATGAAAAAGACTGTTGACGGAATTACATACGATACGCAGAGCGCCGCTCTGGACAAAAAATTCACGTTCGGCGCACCCGGCGACGCAACCGGTTACGAGGAAACTCTGTACATAACTTGCGACGGTAAATATTTCATTTACACCAACGGCGGCGCGCAGTCCAAGTACACGCACGAAGACATTACGCCCATTGCAAGGGAGCAGGTCAAGGACTGGGTGCTCTCCCACTGACAGCCCTTTGAAAGTTTCACAAAATATTCACGAATAACGCCGTTGCAATTATTTTGCGCGGCTGATATAATTTGTGAGGTAAACATAATCAAAGGAGAAGGAAATTATGCTTTTTAACCTGCTGGAAGGCGAAGCGGCAAACGGCGTGGACTGGTCGGCGGTGTGGAACACCGTTTTAAACTGGCTTACCCACACCGGCATTAAAATAGTAATAGCAATTGCCGTACTGCTCATTTCGTTTGCGATTATAAACGCGATAACCAAAAAGATTTACAAGACCTGTCAGAAGAAGCACGCCGACGAAACCATTTCCCGCGTGGCTACGCAGGCGGCGAGAATAGCTTTGAAAATACTCGTTCTCGTCTGCTTAATCGCCTACCTCGGCTTTGAAATCGCCGCCATATCCGCGGTCATATCCTCCATCGGTATAGGTATTTCGCTTGCCGTGCAGGGCACGCTGGGCAACTTTGCGGGCGGCGTAATAATCATAGTAATGCGTCCCTTCAAGATAGGCGACTATATCACGAGCAACGGCGTGGAAGGCACGGTCGAGGACATAAAACTTTTCTATACGCACATAGTAACTACCGACAACAAAGCCGTGGTTATCCCCAACGGAACGCTTGCAAACAACGTGATTGTAAACGCATCGGCAAAGGATACCAGGCGCGTGGACATAGTTATGCAGGTTGCTTACGGCTCGGACGTCAAGCTTGTTAAGGAACTGATTAAAAAGGTGTGCGAAGAAAACGAGCTTGCTTTCAAGGACCCCGCTCCCTTCGTGGAGATGAGCGAACTAAACGAAAGCTCACTCGATTTCACCGTGCGCGTATGGTGCAACAGACCCGACTACTGGACGGTCAAGTTTGCGCTTCTGGACAACATTAAAAAAGCGCTGGACGAAAACGGTATTGAAATTCCTTTCAGGCAGGTGGACGTTCACGTTAAGGACGAAGCTACGGCTAACGACAAAAAAGGAGTAAAATAATATGGCTGACAACGAAAACAAAGTATCGGGCTTTTTCAAGAACCTGGGCAAGAAATTCGACAACGCAACGTACGAAATGCGTTTGCAGAGCGACTTCGGAAAGTCGCACAAAAAGTACGCGATTTACAGCGGCACTTCCATTTTAACGAGCAGTCCCGAAATTGCCGTTGAGGAGCATCTGGACGAGAACTACGTCGTCACCATTGACGACGAAGAACAGATTGCCGCGGGCAATCTGATTCAGGATACGGAGTCGGGCGAAGTTCGCCACATTGCCGCGGTTGACAAGACCACGCTTGCCGTTGAGTTCGACGGCAAGACGACTGACCACGACGCCCTTAAAATAACGCTGGGCGAACCCGCCGTCAAGGTTGACGTAATAAAAGTCGGCAACGATTATTATCTGAAATAAGCGGCGTGTCGCCGCAACCGCGTCCTTTTATTACTTGCACGATAAAGGACGTTTCACAGCAAAGCAAAAGCGCCGCGCAACTTACCGTTGCGCGGCGCTTTTAAAATCAATGCGGTTCTATCCAACCGTTTTCCAGTCCTATTTCCGCTAAATAACCGTCCAATTCAAGAGACTCTGCAACCGTTCCAAGCGAATATTCCCTGCCTCGGTACGTAATGTAACGCGTACTCATTGAAATGTCTTCCCCTTCACCGTATATAAGTTTAAGATATCTGTTCGTGCCGGGCGCCATAGAATCAGTTAATTCATATTCATGCCCGATTATAAAGTTGTAAACAAAATTTATCTGCTCGCTATCGGTTAAAGTAAACTCGCCGATATACGAGTCAAAGAAAGTCACTTCGATACTCGTCGGGGCGTCTTTTAACTGTTCGTACACGTCCGCGGGACTGATAGTTTTTTTCGCGCACGAGGATAAAACCGCCGCGCCCATCGTCGCCATACATATCGCAACCACACCGACGATAATACTTTTTAATTTCTTTCTTTTCAAAATGTCTACTCCCATATATTTTAAGCAAAGTTCACTATTATACTGCAAGGTATAAATTCCGTATCGCCGTAATACGCGTGATGAATTTCAATTACCTCGTTTCTGCACTCGGTTAACCCCCGAACGATAAATTTGTGCTCCGTTCTTTCGTCGGGTATAATCTCCAATTTATCGCTATCGTATATCAGTTTAATATTACTGGAAGGAATAATCTCGTAGTAAGGATATTTCCTGACGTCAAGGATATAATCTTTTCCGACGGCAAGCTCGGGCAGCTTATCCTTATCGGTTAACGCACCGTAAAGATACATATCCTTTTCTTCCATGTGCAAAGACAATTCCGCCTCGAACCCGGGCGTTATATCTTTATAGTCATTCTTACGACAACTCGGCAGTTCCAGAGGAATACTTGCAAGCAATACTATTATTGCCGCAACGAAAAGGCACGCAGTTACGATTAAAATTTTCACGCCACCCTTCATATATTACCTCCTCAATATTTCCGCCAGTAGCTTCGGTCAATTACAATATATCATTTTATGCACTACTTGTCAAC
>CAMWHW010000005.1 GCA_947174175.1 uncultured Clostridia bacterium
ATTATAAGCAACACGGAGGTGATTATTACCGCGCCGAACGCTATTAAATCCCACACGGAAAACCATTTGGATTGTTTTATCTGTTCAATCTTTTTCAGCGACATTTCAGTTCAGTACGATTTTACCGCTATCAACCGTATTTGCGATTTTGTAAGCGGAATTTTCAATTTTGATTTTTTTGGGACAGTTGGTAATAATTTTACCGTTGCCACCCTCGAAAACGAGCATTATAACCTTGCAGTCCGATAAGTTTTTGTTGATATACTCAACCGCCTTTTCCTTACCCATTGCGGCAAGCGCCGTAGTAAGCGCGTCAGCTTCCGCCGCAGAGCCGCCTATGATAGTTACCGAGGCGATACCCGTCTGAACGGGACTGCCCGTTACGGGGTCGATTATGTGGCTGTAACGCACGCCGTCAACGTAATAGTACTGCAAATGGTCGCTACTTGTCGAAAGATTTTCGCCGCTTACGGAAACGGAGGCAAACGGCGAACCGAATACGCCGCGGGGGTCGCGCAGCATAAGCGTGTAATTGCCGCTTTTATTGCCGTTGTATTTTTTAAGACTCATGCTCGATTCGGAAAAACTGAAATAGCCGTACCCTATCCCCTCTTCCGTAAGCATTTTGTTAACCACGTCCGCGCACCAGCCCTTGCCTATGCCGCCCAGGTCAACCCTTAAAGAATAAACGTTGCTGTCTCCTTTCACGGTTACCGTTTTATCGGGCTTAACCGCATAGTATCTGCCGTCGTCTTCCCTCAGCTCAACCTCGCCGAAACACTGGGAAAGTTCGCGGAACGCTGTAACGTATTTTTCCTCTGGCAAAGGCAGATATCTGTCCTCGTTTTCGCCCGTCCACTCGCGCATATACGGCATACCTTCAAGCTCTGCGGCGGAATGGTTCAAAAAGCCGTACAGGTCTTCGCTGTACCATATGGCTGGGTTAAAGCAGCCGTCCGTCTTAACGTAAACCTGCTTTGCAAGGGACAGAATTTCGTAAGCAGTTTTATCCACTTCCACGGCGGCGCCCGCTTCCGCCATATTGAATTTGTAAATATACGAAGTGCTCATCACCGAGCTTATGGAATTATCCGTCTTGGTCAGAAAAACTCTTACTCTTTCGTGAAGACTATCGAAGTCTTCCTTTGAGATATCCGATTTTGCGGCGGTAAGCTTTGCATATGAGCCCATCGAATATATCTGTTTAACGTAAGATTCCGCATTTTTACAACCCGTAAATGCGGCACCTGCGGTAATCATAATCGAGAGCGCGGCCGTGCACGCGGCAATTTTTTTCTTCATAGGCTTATTATAAATCATTTTAAATGCATTTGCAATTAAATTTGAAAAAAGACCGCGCAAGGCGGTCTTTTCCGTTAAGTTTTATTTACATTATTTAGCTGCGTTGCTTGCCTTTATAATGAGCTGGGCGTAGCTGTAATACGTGCCCGCTTCGGGCTTGGTATTGAAATCGTTCCATGTTGCGCCCGTGGAGATATTGCCGTCCATCCAGGGAGTGACCGACTTATCTTCCTTCGCGTCGCTGTCCCAGTTTGCGCTGCTCTTTGTAAGCTTAGTAAGATTTGCAAGACCGTAGCTCTTTACGTAAGATACGGTTGCGTCGCGGTTCATCTTCCAGCGCGAATAGCTTTCGCCATTTTTGTCCGTTCTCGTCCAGTAACCGTTTTCTTCCTTGTTGAGCGTTGCGTTGGTCATTATATCGGTCTTTTCCTGACCGCCTACCGTAACTTTAATGGAATTGGTCGTAACCGCCTCGTAATAAGCCTTAGCGTTCTTTTCCGCCTTTAAGTAGTCGCCGAGTATCTGGTTTGCGGAGGTGTAGTAACCCGCAACCTCGTTAACCGTCTTATAGGTAAGCGTCAAATCGCCGTATGACACGGTTTTGTAGTACGCGCTGTTTCCGTTCGCTACTTTGTCGTCGTCGGCAACGTCGGCGCCAGCCTTAATCTGAGTAGGCAGGCAGACTTCGTAAAGGCACAGATCCTTTACCATATTGCCGTTGGTTACTATTTTGGTGTATCCTACGTAGCTGCCTCCGTGAACGAGCCCGTAAGCTTCGCCCGTTTTGTCCGCAGAGCAGCCCGCAAGCGCCGCAATGCCCGCCGAAAGAGATACTGCAAGAGTAACGCCCACAACCGCTTTGGTTATTTTTTTCATAAAACTTGCTCCTTAAATAAACGATTTTTTATATCCTGAAAACAGTGTATCATATCGCATTTTTCCAGTCAATACGGTCCGTAATATTTATCGGTAAAAAACGTGATTTATATACCTGAAAAATTACTCGGTGCGGAGCGCGACCACGGGGTCCTTCTTTGCAGCCGCCGCCGCGGGAATAAGTCCCGAAATGAGCGTCAGCCCTACGCTTATCGCAACCATTATTATTGCCTGCCACCAAGGCAGAGCCGCAATGCCCCATATGCCCGCAAGTGCCACCACTATTACGTTTATGACCAGCGAGATAAGGTAGGTCACCAGTATGCCGAACACGCCCGCGACGAGACCTATAATAAAGGTTTCGGCATTGAACAGGCGCTTGATATCCTTCTTTCTCGCACCGACCGCGCGCAGGATACCTATTTCCTTTACCCTCTCGACGACGGACACGTAGGTTATAATTCCTATCATGACCGTGGATACGACGAGCGACAGCGCGGTGAACGCAACCAACGCAATGGTAATCATCTGAATCATAGTGTTAATCATATTGATTATCATTCCCACCGCGTCGGTATAGGTGATTTTCATGCTTGTATCGAGCTCGAACATCGTTTCGCTGACCTCGCCCGTAGCCTCGTCGGTGACGGACATACAGTAAAGCGTTCCGTTTTCGCACATCTGGTTCCACTCATCCAGATAGTCGCATACTTTGTTCTTTGCGTCGAAGTCCGTGGGGTAAATATATATTGCCGAGGGAAGCTTGCCGCCGCCCATATACGTTGCCGTAACGCGCAGCAAATCCTTGGTTCCCGTACTGCTTAAACCCGAAGCCATAAGGTGCATAAAACTGCCGCCCTCGTAAATGGCGCTCGTGCCGGTTTTCTCCGTCATAACCGTATTGCCGTCGATATTTTCGTATGAGGTATAGTAGAAGAAATAAGGCAGACTATCGAGATAGCCTTTTCCATTAGCCTGTATATCCTTGACGATTTGGCTTTCCCTGCTGTCTTCCAACATATGCTTCGTCAGCGCGTTGGTATAGTAGAAACCGGGTTCTAAGCAACTGTACGAAATTCCCGACTTCTTCTGTAAAATTATCTTTACGTCCAGCTTCAAGCCCTTTTCCTGGTCTATATCTGCAAGAGGCACTTGTATCGGTGTACCGTCGGGAGCAGTCATAAATCCGCCGTTTGCCATATCCGGAACCAACGTAAAGTTGCCCGTCAGGTAGGGACGATGCAAAAAGCTTCCTGCCTGCGTTTTTACATACGCTTCGTCGTTGGGATACCACGTGAATTTTTTGGAATCGGGACCAATGAACCTGGTTATATTAAGTCCGTTTTCGGGGTCGGCAACGCCGTTGGTAATACCGCTGCCCACCAGGCCGAGCTGCTCGTTGTAATTATCGTTGGTGCCGTCGTCCTCCCTTATTGCGTTGAACGCATAGTTCAAAAATTCCTCCTGCGTGAAATAGCCGTACTGACCGAGCGCAATATCGGTTATCATACTGTCGTCGACTACCATTATAAGCGACTGCTTGTCGGCAAAGATTGCCTTCTTCTGCTCCTCGGAAAGCGACTTTGCGTCGTAGGTTACGCCCGACGGAGTTTCCGCCGCAATAATGTCGTACTGACTTAAAACGTATTCGTAGTTGTCGGGAACTTCCTCGAAAGTGGAAATACTTGCTACCGTACCCGCAAAATTTGAATATGCGGGCTGTTCTTTTAAAATCTGCGAATACATTCCGCGGATAGCCGAAACCGACGTGATTTGCGAAGCGGCGTAATCGCCCTCGCTTTTAACCTTGAAATCGGTATATATATTGTTGGCAAGCGAGAAGCCGTAATCATACTGTATAACGTGCGTAAGCTCCGCGTCCATATGCCCGATATAGTCTATGTACTGGGGAGTTATTTCGTTGGTCTTGGTTACGTCCTTTGCAAGTCCTCCCAGCGTATCCATAAGCGACTGCACGTAAAGCTTGTCGTTTAGCTTGGTGATATTGACCTTTGGTTTGGAGGAGTTGGACATATCCATCAGCGACGAGAAGTCGATTGCCGAACGCGTTATCGCCACGGGGTTGCCCGAAAGCATATCCTCTTCCATATTCTTTATGTAGCTCTGAACGCCCGAAGAAATTGCAAGCACCAGCGACACGCCAATTATGCCGATTGAGCCGGCAACCGAAACCATTGCCGTTCGCTTGGACTTTGACAAAAGGTTTTTCATGCTCAGTGACAACGCCATGCCCACGGACATAGAGGTCTTTTTCTTTGCGCCCTTGTTGGTCTTTGCCTCGCTCTCCGCCGCACCGTCCGTTTCGGGCGCCGCAACGCTTTCTACGGGTTCGGCACTTTCCGCAACGGGTTCGGCGGTCTTTTCGTCCGCACCGTCGTAGGGCATGGTGTCGTCCACTACCTCGCCGTCTAAAAGTCTTACTATACGCGTGGAATACTGTTCGGCAAGCTCGGGATTGTGCGTGACCATAATGATGAGCCTGTCTTTGGAAATCTCCTTCAACAGCTCCATTATCTGCACGCTGGTCGTCGAATCGAGCGCACCCGTCGGTTCGTCCGCAAGCACTATTTCTGGGTCGTTAATCAGCGCGCGGGCAATTGCAACTCTCTGTGCCTGACCGCCCGAAAGCTGGTTGGGGCGGTTGTTGATTTTGTCCTTCAAGCCCACCTTTTCAAGCGCGTCCAGCGCCCTCTGTCTGCGCTCCTGCTTGGATACGCCCGAAATCATAAGCGCAAGCTCGACGTTTTGCAGAATGGTCTGGTGGGGAATCAGGTGATAGCTCTGGAATATGAAGCCTATGGAATGGTTTCTGTAAGTATCCCAGTCTCTGTCGCCGTACTGCTTGGTACTGGTGCCTTCGATTACGAGGTCGCCCGAGGTGTACTTATCCAGTCCGCCTATAATGTTCAAAAGCGTAGTCTTGCCGCAGCCCGACGGACCGAGGATAGAAACGAATTCGCTCTTCCTGAATTTCAGGCTAATTCCTTTAAGCGCCTGAACGGTCTCTCCCGCGACGTAGTAGTCCTTTTTTATGTCGTTTAATTCCAACATATCCTTTACCTTTCTATATAATTTATTTTGCAATCTTATCTTTTACCAGCGCTCAGCCTTGCAAGCGTGCGGCTTCTTCCCAGTATGCCCATAACCGTGCACAGGTCGGGGGAATTGGGCATTCCCGTTACGGCAATTCGCAAGATTTCCGCAACGTCCGCAACGCTTCCTTTGTAGTTTTCGGGGTTTGCTTTGTAGTCGCTCATTTCGGCGGCAAAGCCGTTTTCCGCGGCTATCTGCTTTACCTTTGCAAACCACGCGGAGTTGTCGTCCTCCTCGCTATACACCGCGGCAAAGCCGTCTATCACGGAATTTACCGTCGCATTATCGAAGCGGTAGCAATAGTCGGGCGCAAACGTATCGTCAAAGAAATAGTCAATCATTCTTACGCCGCTTTCCGCGCGCACTATGTCCTTGCGCCTCTTCTTGCCGCCTATGCCGCAAATTAAATTCAATATCTTTATTATATACTGCCCGTCGGCAAAATGTTGCCTGTCCTTATCCGTGCCGAACTCGCGCACCCAACCGTTCAGAAAGTCGTAGGTCTGCTCCGCCGACAGCGTGGAAAGCTCCGCCTTGGAAATATCGTTGAGCTTGTCGATATCGAACAGCGCGCCGCTCTTACCCATCTTGCTTATGGAGAACTTGAAGTCGCGGTAGTCCGCCTGCGGATTCTTTCTTTCCCACTCCTCGAAGTTGGAGTTGAGAATGGTCATTAAATATTTTACGACCGCCTTGGGATAGTAGCCCGCACTTCTGTAATAGTCGAGTGACAGTTCGGGGTCCTTGCGCTTGGAAAGCTTGCGCTTTACGCCGTTGTCCACTTTCATAAGCGAGCAGGTATGCCCGTACTTGGGAAGTTGGAAACCGAGCACTTTGAAAAGTTCCAGATGAATGGGGAGCGACGACAGCCACTCCTCGCCGCGGATGACCAGCGTGGTGTGCATAAAGTGGTCGTCTATTGCGTGCGCAAAGTGATAGGTGGGTATGCCGTCCGATTTTAAGATAACGACGTCCTGGTCGTTTTCTGTGACGGTTATATCGCCCTTGATTGCGTCGCGGAATGTGATTTTGTTGCTCGTATCGCCCTGCGATTTAAGCCTTATTACGAATGACTTGCCCGCTTCCAAATTGGCGTAAATTTCGTCCTCGGAAAGGTTGCGACACTTTGCGTATTTGCCGTAGTAACCCGTAATTTCCTTGTTAGCGGTCTGCTCCTCACGAACCGCGTTAAGCTCGTCCTCCGTGCAGAAACAAGGGTACGCCAGTCCGCGCTCTATCAGGTCCTTTGCGTAGGCGCGGTAAATCGAAGCGCGCTGACGCTGATAGTAGGGACCGTATTTGTTGAGCGGCGAATCTATCTCCGCACCCTCGTCGAAGTTGACTCCGAAATAGTCCAGCGAGCGGATAACGCTTTCCACCGCGCCGTCCACCTTTCTCTTTAAATCGGTGTCCTCTATGCGCAGATAAAAGATGCCGCCCGTGGTGTGCGCAATGCGCTCGTCCGCAAGCGCGCTGTACAGATTGCCCAGGTGTATAAAGCCCGTGGGCGAAGGCGCAAGTCTGGTTACCTCCGCACCCTTTTCCAGCTGCCTTTCGGGATACGCCTTTTCATACTCCTCCAAGGGGAGCAGATTGTCGTCGGGAATTAAAGTCGACGCAAGTTTTTTCAAGTCCATATTTTGTCTTCCTTAATCTTTCTTATCTTGATTTTCCTGATTATTATTTTCTTCGGCGCTTCCTTCCGTTTCAGCCTTTGCAAACTTTGCCGCCTTTTTAAGGAACGCCTGCTTGTTCTTTTTGTAGAATTTAAGTTTAACGGGTGATATCAGATGGAACAGTACGGTTACCGTACAGATGCCCACCGCAATGCTTAAAAGTGTTAAAAGGCATATCGCTCCCCACTGCATGGCGGACATGGTAGCCATTTGCGGCGAAACGATAGCCTCCATAGTGTAGTAGAGCGAACTGCCCGGCACCACCGCAATTATTGCCGGCACCAGAATAATAGTCGCGGGAATTTTGATTTTCCTCGCCATAAACTCCGATAAAATAGCCGCAAACAGCGTGGGAACGAGTACTATTACAAACACGTAGTCGTTGTTATATTTAAAAGCTTCAAGCATACCGACGTACACGCCCAAAGCAAGAACGCTTGCCAGCAGAGCCCAGCCTATGCGCTTTAAATTCAGATTAAAGAACAGACACACCGCACCGGCGCCCAAAGTGCCGGATATCATAAGCATAAGCGCTCTGAACCACGTGGTGTTTTCGATTAAGTAGTACCACCCCGTAAACGTGCCTTTCGTAAAGTCTGCAATGGGCTTCAATGCGAATATGGAAACGCCGTAACCCGCCGCAATGACGACCGCCAGCAGTATACCGTTTAAGAGCTGGAACGTTCCGCTCATAAGATCGCCCGTAAACATATCGCGCACGGCATTGGTTGTCAACAGCCCCGGGATAAGTATCATTATCGTACCTATCATGACGTAGGAGCATTGGCATGGAAGCCCGATTAAGTTTAAAAGCTTGCACAGCGATACGCTTAAAACGCCGCCGACCAGCGACAGTAAAAACGTGGTTGCGTATGCGTTTAACGAACGCTTGGACAACACTTCGTTCAGTAAAGACATAACGAACGCGACCAAGAGCGCGGGCAGAACGTCGGCTATCGTGCCGCCGAAAAATATGGAATATATTCCCGAAACAAGCGACGCACCCGCTATCGTTACCCACTTGTTGCGCGTTCTGGAATGAGCCAGCTCGAAGCACATTTTAAGCGCCTGCTCCACGGGGTATTTGTTCGCGCATATATCGCGCGAAAGCTGATTGTATTTTTCAAGCCGCGCAAGGTTGTTAGAGGTCGAATACACCCTCTTCATATAGGAATGTTCGTGTCCGTCCGCCGTGCGCGCGCTGGCGATTATCATCGAGGGGAACGCCGCAACGTTCGCCTCCTCCGCGTTGTAGGCGCGGCAGATTCTGTCCACCGCCGTTTCCACGCGCGAGACCGAACCGCCGCACGAAAGAATACCCACGCCTATTTCCAGCGCGAGTTCGAGTACCCTTTCGTAATCGACCTTTACCGTATTATCCGAATTTTCAGTAATTGTAATCAGCTCTTCCATAATTTCAATTCAAAGCTTATGCCTGTGGTTGGGTTTGTAGAGCTTGCGCAACAAAAACCAGCCTATAACCAGAATCTGCACGCCCGCCGCAACTATATAGAACGGCCAGATGGGCACGCCCTTTGCAAACAGCGCAACGAAAACGTGAACTATTAATGCTATCGCCCATATTACCGCGGATGCCGCCAGCGTGGTGGTTATCCGTCTGCCCCACAGCGAGGAAAAGACGACCAGTACGACCGCAGAAACGAAAGGCGCAACCACGAACGTCAGATACGCCAGCGAACGCACGGACGAAATGTAGTACAGAATCATAAATATTCCCGTCGCCACCACCCACACGAGTCCCACCGAAAGCAAGGTTATAAGAAGATGCTTTTTTTCGAGGTTGAGTTTGGGCTTGACTACTTTTTCGGGCTGCTCCTTAACTATATCGTCAAGCGTTATATGATAAATTTCCGCAAGCTGAATGAGCACGCGCAGGTCGGGAATAGATTCCCCGCGCTCCCACTTGGATACGGCCTTATCCGAATAATTAAGCATATCCGCAAGCTGCAACTGGGTAAGCCCCGCCTGCTGCCTGAGCCTGGTCAGATTTGCGGCAATAGTCTCTTTTAAATCCGTCATACAAAAATTATAGCACAGACTAAGCGTAAATGGCAAATAATTTGGGCACTCTACCGGCAGTAGAGTGTGAAATTTTTGCGGTAGAGTTGTGAAATTGTGCCGTTTAGACCGCCGCAAAAATCGTAGACCGCCAAACCGCGGGCAAAGGTTGTAAAAACCTTTTAGCTTGGTTATAATAATATCGTAGTAAAATTTACCCGAAAACCGTGAAGCGGCTGCCGCTTTCACCTTAATGGAGGCAAAGATGAGAAATTTCGATATATTCGCCGACTCGGCGGCAAACCTTACCGAAGAGTTGATTAAGGAGCATGATATAAAAATTATTTCGTACGCCTGCCTTATCGACGGCAAGGAAATAAACTGCTACGAGGACGGCGTTCCCTTTGCGGAAACGGCAAAGAAATTTTACGCCGCTATGCGCGAGGGCGCGGACACCAAGACAACTTTGGTAAACGCCGACAAGATTATGACGGCGGTTACCCCCTCTCTGGAAGCTGGGCGCGACGCGCTTATAATCACCATTGCGGAGGGCATAAGCGGCACGTACAACCAGGCTGTTGAAGCGGCGAAAGAACTGGGCAAAAAGTTCCCCGACAGAAAGATACTCGTATCTCAAAGCGCAAACGCATCTTTGGGCGAAGGACTGGTTGCACTGTACGCCGCCAGGCTTGCCGCCGACGGAAAGGACGTCGTAAGCTGCCACCAATGGATAGAGAGCAACAAATTCAATATACACGGCGTGTGCACCGTAGATTCGCTTAAATATTTAAAACGCGGCGGAAGAGTTTCTACCGCGCTTGCGATTGCGGGCACGATACTGAACATTAAGCCCGTTCTGCACGGCGACGAAAACAGTAAGCTTACCGTATTCTGCAACGAGCGCGGAAGAAAGAAGTCCATCGCAAGACTTATAGAAACCTTTAAGGAAAACGTTATAGACCCCGAAAACCAGACGGTTGCAATTGCGCACGCGGACTGCGAGGAAGAGGCTTTGGAGCTTGCAGAGCGCATTAAAGCGCTTGGTGCAAAGGATATAGTTATGAACTATTACGATCTGTGCACGGGCGCGCACGCAGGTCCAGGCACCATTGCGCTGTTCTTTACGGGCAAGTCGCGTCTTATCGCCGCAGAAAAGACGGCTGGCGCAAAGGTCGGAGTTAAAGCAAAACAGAGCTGAGTTATAATTGAAAAAGCCTGCGCGGAAATTTTTCCGCGCAGGCTTTATTTTTTCTTCTTATAAATCGCCCAAAGGCTGACCGCCGAGTATATGAATATGCAGATGGAACACCGTCTGTCCCGCGTCGTCGCCCTGGTTTATTATCAGGCGGTAACCGTTTTCACAACCGTTCGCCGCGGCGATTTCCGGTATTTTGGTAAGCATATATTTCAGAATTTCGGCGTCCTCTTCCCCCGCCTCCGAAAGAAGCTTGAAGTGCGACTTGGGCACGGCGAGAAGGTGCACCTTCGCCTTGGGTTCCAGGTCCTTGAACACGCACATTTTATCGTCGTCGTAAACGACCGAAGTGGGAATTTCACCCTTGATTATTCTGCAAAAGATACATTTTCCGTCGAGCATAATTTTTTGACCCTCCAACTTTTAATGAACAAAGATATATAGCACACGGCTGACGAGCCGAGTATTGCCGCAAACGTACAGAACAGCGACAGATATTTCCAGTCGCTGAGGTCGCGAACGAACGCGGGGTTGTATATAAACACTTCAACGTCGCCGTTACGGCGGAAGTTGTAACCTGTTACACTGCTGTTTATACGGAAGAACGAAGCGTACAGCTTGCCGTCGTTATACAAGTCTTCCTTGTAGTAGGTATTCACACCCTCGTTAGTAGTTACCGTAGCCGAAACCGCAACGGGGAAATAGTAGTCCCTCTGGCTGACCGTGTCGTAGCTGACGGTATATTCGTAATTGTACGTAACCGAACCGTCCGTTTCACGCTGCACCACACGGTCGGGTACGGGTGTCGGATAAGTGTTTGCGTGCTCGTCAAACCTTCTGTTTTCCTTTGCGTCGAAAACAAGATCGTTTTGCATAAAGCTCACGAAGCTTTCCGCGTCCTTGAAAGTCTGAGTGCCGTACGTTTCACGGAAAGGAAGCGAGCAATAGCATATTGCGATAATCGCCATAAGGAACACGCCCAGCGTCACGGCAAAGCGCCCCCAGTGCTTCCAGTACAGTGGGTCGTTTTTGCTAAGCGACTTTACCGCCAGGTCCTCCTGCTCCGCCTGCTCGAACATTTCGCGCACGGCGGCGACGTTTTTATACAGCTCCTCCATCGGAAGTTTGTTCTGACTGTAAATCTTCTTCCTTTCGAAGCAGAGAATTAGCACGCACTCCACGCTTGCCACCAGCGCACAGCCCGCGTACACGAAGCCCAGCGCAACGTTGCCGAGAGGCAGATCCCAGCAGATATGCAGTCCGCACGAAAGAATGGAAACGAGGTAAAACGCAATATTTGCGAGATGCCTTTTGAAATGGCAATACGCCCAGCCGACCGCCGCCGTCCACAGCGTGTGCGTGCACACCGCCGAAGCTCCGCGTGCCACCGACACTTCGATTATCGTGGTGAGGTTCATAACGGGCATTTCGTTTGCCTGCACGAAGATATAACCCATATCCTCCACTATGGAAAAGCCGCAGCCCACGGCGGCGCCCATAAGAAAGCCCGCAAGCGGCGAATTTTTACGCGACGTGACTATCACCGCGATAACGGCAACCGCTTTGGGCAGCTCCTCAAAAAAGCCCGAATATACAGCCCTCAGCCAGGGGTTGTCCGACGAAAAAATATTGAAAAGTATCTGCGAAATTATGTTAGCCATTGCGCCGCCCAGAAGCATTGCAAGGCAGACCGACATAAACGATAAATCTTTTTTGGGATACAGCTCGTACAGAAACAGCAGGAACGAAAGGTTAAGACAGCACGAAGCCAGAACTGTTATGGTGGGTATGAACAGCTCGTTGGAAGTGAAGCGCACTATTAAAAGAAATACCGCGTACAGCACGAACATGAGCGCAAACAATCTGATATACGCCCAGGGATACTTCTTGTTTACGCCGCCGTCGCCGCGCATGCCGCGCGTAAGCAGTTCGGAATATTCCTCTCCCGAATGTCTTCTGAACGTCTGCTTGAAGAAGTTTGCTATTACGTTGTTCGCCCTTTTCGGGGTACTTCCGCTTTTAACCATTTAAAGCTCCATTGATTACTGACCGTCGATAATTGCCGACGCGCCGTCGCGGAAGGGCTCGGTAAGCCGCACTTTAAGCTTGCCGCCATGCTCTCCGCGCACGTAAACTTTTATATATCCCTCGGTGTAGCCGCTCGTGTATTCGCCGTCGTACTCTTCGCAAATCACGCAATAGCGCCGCCCCAACCGATCTTTAATATACTTTTCTTCCGCAGCTTTACCGGCTTCCAGAAGTCTGTGCAGACGCTGCGACTTAACCGTTTTGGGAAGGTCGGGAAGACTGAACGCGCGCGTGCCCTCCCTGGGCGAAAACGCAAAGGCGTGCACCCTTGCAAAACCCGCTACGCCTATTATAGAAAGGCTGTCCTCGAAGTCCTTTTCACTCTCTCCGCAGAAGCCCGCAATTATATCCGTGGTTATAGCCGCGTCGGGAAAATGCGAGTATATAAGCGCGCATTTTTCAAGGTATTCCGCACGAGTATAGTGCCTGTTCATTGCACGTAAGACAGCGTCCGAACCGCTCTGCAACGACAGATGAAACTGCGGTGCAAAGTCCTTTAAACCTTTGAGCGCATCAAGCAATTTTTCGTCGATAACGTTGCACTCAATCGAACCAAGTCTTATGCGCTTGTCCGTAAATTGCAGCGCGCATATAAGCCCCACAAGCCCCTGCCCGCCGTCGTCGTAAGCCGAAATATTTATGCCCGTAAGCACTATTTCGGGCGCGGGGCACGCCTTGACTTCATTAACTATATCCCGCATCGGACGCGAGGTTACCCGCCCGCGCAGATAGGGTATTACGCAGTACGAACAGAAGTTGTTGCACCCGTCCTCTATCTTGATAAAGGCGCGCGTTTTGACCTGCTTCGGGAAGCCGAGTTTCTGACAATCACAGCCGCCGAAATCGTTTGCGATTGCCGACACGACCTGCTGTTTTTCACGCGCTCCGAAAATTGCGCGCACGCCCTCTTTTTTAAACTGCCCGCCGTCCTTCTGGGAAGCGCAGCCGCAAACGTACAAGGGCGCGTTCGGGTTGAATTTGCGCACGCGCGCAACAAGCTGACGGCTCTTTCTTTCCGCCTCCTTAGTGACCGCGCAGGTATTTAAAACGTAAATATCAGCATACGAAAGTTCGTCCGAAACTTCCCAGCCACGGCTTTCCAGCTCCGCCATAATTGCGGCGCTTTCCACCTCGTTTACCTTACAGCCGAGAGTGAACACAACCGCTTTCATTCCAGCTCTCCCAGCGAGAAAGCCGCAAGCGCGCACACCGCAACCGCCGCGGTTTCGGCGCGCAGTATACGCT
>CAMWHW010000006.1 GCA_947174175.1 uncultured Clostridia bacterium
TATATATACCTCCATGTGTGTGTGTGTGTGTAATTAAAAAAATAATAAATATATTACAAATAAACAACGAAAGAAAGAGAAAAAGCGAGGAAATGAGTTATGAAAATTATTTGTGAAGGTATTGATTTATCCGAGGCCGTGCTGAAAGTTATTAAAGCCTGCGCTTCCAGAACGACAGTTCCCGTAATGGAGTGCATAAAGATTGCGGCTAAAAACGATACGATTACTCTCACCGCGACGGACGGAGAGATTGCTATACAGAAAAAGATAAAGGCGGAAGTGTGCGAGGAAGGCGAAATCTGCGTTCCCGGCAAATTCTTTTCCGACTTTATAAAGAAGCTTGAAGGAGTGCAGATAACCTTAAACGCAACGGGCAGCAAGATGGATATCATCTACGCCGACAGCCAGACTTCCATGCAGGTGCTTTCGGCGGACGACTTCCCCAAGGTGGATACCGAAGTAAACGAAAATTCGGTAGTTTTAAAAACTTCCGAACTGAAAAGACTTATTTCCTCCACGTCGTTCTGCTGCGCAACCGACGATTCGCGCCCCATTTTAAAGGGCTGCCAGATAGTGGTTACGGGCAAGGACGTCTGCGTGACCGCTCTCGATGGGTTCCGTCTTGCAACCGCAAACGGACAAGTTGTTTCGTCGACGGGCGATCTTGAAATAATCTGCCCTTCCAGAACGCTGAACGAAATTGAAAAAATGCTGCCCGCGGACGACGGCGAAACCGAGCTTAAAATAGAGAGAGGTATTCTTTTAATCTGCGTCGACGACACGGTGCTGACTTCCTGCCTTTACAACGGCGACTTTATTAAAAAGGACAATATCATTCCCAAGACTTATCTCACCACGGTGACCGTAAAGAAGGACCTTTTAAAAGCTTCCATCGACCGCGCGGCGATTCTGGTAAGGGGCGACAGAAACAGTTTAATAATTATGGACGTCTGCCAGGGAAAGATTGAAATTTCGTCCAATTCCGAAATAGGCAACGTAAACGAGCCGGTTAAGGCGGACGTCGACGGCAAGGATCTGAGAATCGCAATGAATTCCAAATTCATTTCCGACGCCATCGGCGCGCTGGACGAGGAGGACGTCGTTTTATCCTTCAACAATCAGGTTCAGCCGTTTATTTGCGAAAATAAACAAAGCAAGGATGTTCTGTACTTAATTTTGCCCGTCAGAACCACCAATAACGCTTGACTTAACCTTTAAAAAAATTATACAATACGGTGTGTCACCGTAGCCAAATTCTTTAATTGCTTGCGCTACGGCTGGCATTATAACTACAAAACGTAAAATAATAAACCTAATATGGAGTAAAAAAATGAAAAGAACTTATCAGCCTAAAAAGAGACAGAGAAGTAAGGTACACGGATTCAGAAAGAGAATGGCTTCCACCGCGGGAAGAAAGGTGTTGAAGAGAAGAAGAAATAAGGGCAGAAAGAAGCTCAGCGCATAAGGAGCATGGCAGTGAGCCACCGCAGGCAAGAGAACTTGTCAGCAGCAAAGCGTAAGTTATTAAGTAAATGAAGTACCAGCGGCTCAAAAAAAACGCAGACTTCCAGAAGCTGTTCAAAAAGGGTAAAAGGGTATTTTCCCGCACGCTTACCGTAATCTATTCGCCTGCAAAGGAAAAGACGGTTATGGGCATTGCCCTTTCCAAAAAGCACGGCAAGGCGGTTAAACGCAACCGCATAAAAAGGCTTATAAGGGCGGCGTTTTCCAACAATTTCGAAAAGCTTAACGGCGTTTATTCCATGGTCGTGCTTCCCAAGATTTGCGAAGAGTACGACTATGCGGAAATCGAAAAGAGTCTTATAAACTGCTTTCGGAGAATGGAAGCGTGAAAGCGCGTTGGCTGTTTTCGTACACGCGCTTTGCAATTTTCAAGCCGTGGCTGTGGGCAAAGATTATTGGCATGCACGCAATAGTTTTCTATCAGAACAACCTTTCGCGGCATACCTGCCTTTACGAGCCCACGTGTTCGGAATACACTCTCCGTTGCCTGAATAATCACGGCTTTATAATAGGGGTGCTTTTGGGCGCGTGGCGGCTTTTAAGGTGCAATCCCTTCTCCAAGGGCGGCTTCGACCCCGCCCCCGAAAATCATTTTAAGGTAAAATGGGTGTATTGACGCCCGTTGAAATTTAGTTAATGTTTAATTTATTGACAGACAGCGGTACTCTGGGCTACGGCGTAAAGACTATCGCGGACATCAATCTGAACTGGATTGGTCAATTGATAAGAATTCTTATCGAGGGAATAGGCATAGTCGGTGTGGGCATTATCGTGTTCACGCTCATCTTAAAGTCTATCGTTCTGCCTCTCGATATCTATTCCCGAATAAAGGGCAAAAAGCAGGCGCTCATTATGGAGCGTATGCGCCCGCAGATGGAAAAGCTTCAAAAGCAGTATGCCAACGACAAGAGCATGTATAACCAAAAGGTTATGGAGCTGCAAAAGAAGAGCGGTTATTCCATGTTCGGCGCGTGCCTGCCCATCATAGTTTCGCTCGTAATATTCATTATCGTCTTCAACGCGTTCTCGACATATTCGCAGTACGCAAACCTGCGCAACTACAACGATATGGTAAACGTCTATAACGGAGTGGTGCAGACGTACGTCATCAACGACGAGAATCCCGACGGCTTTTTGCACGAAGTGCAGATTGACGAGGACACCGTAGACTATTCCGTGGACTATTCCAAATTTACCGCGCACTACAACAAGGTCAAGGGTGCGGCGGACTCCAACTGGCAGGTGCAGGACGAGAACGGCGTGTTCTTATCGCTTGCGCGCGAATACAAGGCGGCGCACACCGGTTACGAGGGCAATTTCGATATCAACGTAGTCAACCTCACCGACCACGGCGAGCTTACGACTACTGCCGTTTCCGTAAGAAACAATCTGGTCAGCTATTACCTGGAAGGTCCCGCCGCGGAGGAAGTAAAGCTCTTCTACGAGGGAAAGAACGACAGCTACAAGGAAGGTCACAACAATAGCTTTTTGTGGGTAAAAAACCTTTGGTACCCCGATTCCACGCTCAATAAGGAGCTTCCCGATTTCGCCAAGTTCAAATCGACCGTATCCAAGGCGCACATAGGCGACGACTACGCGGAGTCCTACGAAAAGGTAACCGCGGCGCTGTCCGCGCAGAAGGGGCGCTATAACGGTTATTTCGTGCTCATCGTGCTGTCCATCGGCTTAATGCTGTTGCAGCAGTGGATATCCATGCGCGCAAACAAGTCGGTTAACGAGCTGGGCACGGTAGACGGTTCGGGTGCAAAGACAAACAAATGGATGCTGATAATGATGCCCATAATCTACGGCGTCGTATCGTTCTTCTATTCGGCGTCCTTCTCCATATACATGATTACGAATACGCTGTACGGCTTGATTACCATGCTTATCATAAACAAGGCGGTGGACGTCTGGTTCAAGAGAAAGGAAGCAAGGGGAGAGCTGGACGAATATTTAAGCAAGCAGGCTAAGCGCCGCAACGGCAGAAAAGTAAAAAAAGTAAGGTAACGAGGAAGCATGATGGACGAAACGAACGTATTTACCGGTAAGACCGTGGAAGAAGCGGTGCAGGCCGGCTTGGACGCGCTTAATCTTAAAAGAGAGCAGGCCGAAATAACAATTCTCGAAGAGGGAAAAAAGAAGCTTATAGGCGGCGTAAAGGCAAAGGTTAAGGTTACCAAAAGGAGTTCGGACGGCGGCAGAGCGGTTGAATTTATCGACGGACTGACCGAAATACTGGGACTGAACGCCAAGAGCGAGCTGGTTTACGACGGCGAAAAGGTAGTTATAAATATCACTTCCGCCGAATCGAGCAGAATAATAGGGCGCCGCGGCGAAGTTCTGGACGCTATCCAGACCATGGCGAGCGCGGTTGCGAATATCGGCAGGGACGAGTACAAGAGGGTAGTCGTAGACTGCGAAGATTACAGAGCAAGCAGAGAAAAGACTTTGACGGAGCTTGCCGAAAGACTTGCCAAAAAGGCGGTCGACAAGCAGAGAAGGGTTACGCTGGAACCCATGAACCCCTACGAAAGGCGCATAATTCATTCCGCGCTTGCAAACAGCGAGGAAGTTAAAACCATTTCCAGCGGCAAGGAACCCGCAAGGTTCGTAGTTATAGTACCCAACAACGAAAAGCCTTACGAAGGACGTGAAGGACGCAGAGAGCGTTCTTTCGGCGACCGTGACCGCCGCGACAGAGGCGGAAGAGGCAGAGACCGCCGTGACGGAAAGCCCCGCGAAGGCAGGGGCGGCGCACCCCGTTCGGGCGGCGGCAAGGGCGGCAAGCGCGAAATTCATTTCGGCACGTTCCTTGGCAACAGCGGCAACTCCGGCGACGACAACGATTAACTGAAAAAACGCGTCGCGTTTACAAATAACTTCAATAGCAATCAACAAAAAGATTTCGTAGAAAGATTTTTGTTGAAGAGGAGCTGCAACGGAGCAAAGTTGCGGTTTGCGGTAAAGATTTATCGTCGCCGCAAATCGCATAGAGCGAAGTTTGCGGCGACGAGGTAGGTTTTCGGCTCAACACTACCACATAAAAAAACCGAGGAGAAACGCATAAATTAAAATGCGGAGCGGTTATATTTATTGCCGCTCCGCTTTTTTAAAGCCGTTATGCGTAAAAAGAACAATGAACAGAGGAAGAATTTCCACGATCATGATTTGCCGCGCGGGCATCTTTGCCGCGCTGTACGTCGCACTTACCATGCCTTTCGGCGAACTCGCTTTCGGACCTTTTCAGATAAGACCTTCCGAAGCGCTTACCATCCTGCCGCTCTTCTATGCGGAGGCGATTCCCGGGCTGTACGTCGGCTGTATACTTGCCAATCTGCTTTCGCAGTACGGCGTGTACGACATACTGCTTGGCTCGCTTGCAACGCTGCTTGCGGCGTGCTGCACCTACGCGGTCGGCAGACTGTTTAAAAAGTCGGTACTCAGGGTGATTATCGGCGGTATTTTCCCCGTGCTGTTCAACGCGTTTATCGTGCCCGCGGTAATGATACTGGGCGGACTGCCCGTAGCGTATTGGTACCAGGTTTTGTCCTTCCTGCTTACCGAAAGCGTATGGGTGTACGCGCTGGGCTTCCCGCTGTACTACACGCTTGCCGCGCTTATTAAAAGGAACGTAAAGGGCACGACTCCCTATACGCTTAAAGACTTAAAAGCGGCGGGCAAAGTCAAGAGCAAAGCGGACGCTGCCGAAGGTGCGGAGTAGGCGAAAAAGGGCGAATTATAGCTAAAATATTAATATTTTGTAAAAATTATATATTTTGGGAATAATTTCATACAAATTTCGACAAAAAACGCTTGAAAAAATATTGACAGTACTTTATAATATACTCACTTAAAATACGATAATCGGAGAAAAATTATGACAATCACAGAAGCAGTTGCGCACCGTTTAGGCGGAATACTTAAAGAGCGCGGAATGAAGAAAAAGACTTTGGGCAAGCTGCCCGGAGTAAGACCTCAGAGCATAAGCAATATTTTCCGCAGCAAGAGCGTTGCGGGCATCAGCATGACCACGCTGTACAGAATTTGCCGTGCGCTGGAAATGACCATGTCCGAATTCCTTAACGACCCCGTGTTCGATAACATCGAACTTCCCAACGACGACATTTAATCTAGTTTTGTTTCCTTTTTAAAAACGAAAGCCGCCGCGCAGTTATGCGCGGCGGCTTTCGCATTAATAATCACTTCTGCCAAGTAAAAAGTCAACTGAAACTCCGAAGAAGTCGGCAAGTTTTACAAGTGACTGCGTATCGGGTTCGGTAACGCCTTGTTCCATATAAGATATTTTTCGCTGAGTACAGCCGAGAATGTTTGCAATGTCTTCTTGCTTTAATTCTTTTTCTTTTCTTAACATTCGCAAGCGTTCGCCAAATACGTTTTGCATAATAAAATTGTAGACAAAAACCGTCTTAAATATTTGACATAGACAAAAACCGTCTATATAATGATTTTTAGTACAATTATTATGAAAGTAGCAGTTTTGGGTCACCGCGATTTAGGGCAAAAAGATTTAGTAAAGGAAGAGGCGCGCAAGCAAATAATCAAACTTATCGGCGAGGGCGCCGACACCTTCTGCTTTGCCTACTACGGCGGCTTTATTACTCAGTGTTACAAGCTCGTCGGGGAATTAAAGGAAGAGTACGATATAAAACGCGTTTTGGTCAGACCGCAATACTCGTCCGAACGCAAGGTAGTCGACAACTATATTCTCAGCGTAATGGAACAAGGTTTTGACGACTGTATACGGTATAAAGACGTTACTTCACAACGAAGTATTTATAATATGATTGACGAGTGCGACGTTTTGCTGACCTTCTATTTCGAATGTCACGTGACGGGATGCGAATGGGGCATTCCCGAAGATTATGAAGTGCCGCCCGTAGAAAAGAGAAGCGCAACGGCAAGAGCCGTGTTTTACGCAAAGCGCAAGAAAAAAAGAATTATAAACGTATTCGAGCTGTTGGAAGTTCAGTAATATTAAAGCCGCCGTGCTGATTGCGCGGCGGCTTTTTAATTCCTTAGATTTTATTTGGTTTCGGTCTTTTTCTTTGCGGGAGCTTTTGCCGCGGCCTTTTTGGGTTCGGCAGCTTTCTTGGTTGCGGTTGCTTTCTTTTCGGCAGTCGCCTTTTTGGGCGCCGCAGCCTTCTTGGGAGCGGCTTCCTTCTTGGGCTCTTCCGCCTTGGGTTCGGGTGCGCAGTTCTTCTTTAAGGTTTCCAGGCACTCGGTAAGCTCCGCGGGGATACGGCTCTGAATGGTGCCGTTGTAGTAGCCTTCTATTTCCTCGGCTTCCTTAGCCCACTTTTCCTTGTCTACGGCAAGAATTTCTTTCAGCTCCTCAATGCCGAACTTCTTGCCTTCGGTGATTTCGTAATCGAGGTCGGTAAGGTCGATATCCTCGGCCTTGGGAACGTAACCGATAGCCGTCTCGTCGGCGTCCACGGTGCCGTCGCAGCGCTTCAATATCCATTCCAGAACGCGCATGTTGTCGCCGAAGCCGGGCCACATAAAGTTGCCGTCCGCGTCCGTTCTGAACCAGTTTACGTTGAAAATCTTGGGAGGATTCTTTACGACCTTGCCCATGTCAACCCAGTGCTGGAAGTAGTCGCCCATATGATAGCCGGTGAAGGGCTTCATTGCCATGGGGTCGTGACGGAGCACGCCTACCGCGCCCGTTGCAGCCGCAGTCGTTTCGGAGGACATAGCCGAGCCGATAAATACGCCGTGGTTCCAGTCTCTGGACTGATATACGAGGGGAGTGGTGGAAGCGCGTCTGCCGCCGAAGATGATTGCCGAAAGGGGAACGCCTTCCTTGGAGTTGAAGTCGGGAGATACGCAGGGGCAGTTGCTTGCGGGTGCGGTAAATCTCGAATTGGGGTGAGCCGCGTAGGTCGACTTGTCTTTCTTGTCGAACTTGGCGGGGGACCAGGGCTTACCCGTCCAGTCTATGCAGTGCTCGGGCAGTTCCTTGTTGAGTCCTTCCCACCAAACGGTCATATCGTCGGTGTTCAGCGCAACGTTGGTGAAAATGGTGCCGCGCTTGGTTGCCGCAAGTGCGTTGGGGTTGGAGTGGTCGTTGGTGCCGGGAGCTACGCCGAAGAAACCGTTCTCGGGGTTGACTGCCCACAGTCTGCCGTCCTTGCCTACTCTTATCCAAGCAATGTCGTCGCCCACGCACTCGATTTTGTAACCCTTTTCAAGGTAGTGCTTGGGGGGAATAAGCATTGCAAGGTTGGTCTTGCCGCATGCGGAGGGGAATGCCGCCGCAACGTACTTTTTGCTGCCGTCGGGGAAGGTCACGCCCAGGATAAGCATATGCTCAGCCATCCAGCCTTCGTACTTGCCCAGGTAGGAAGCAATGCGGAGCGCGAAGCACTTCTTGCCAAGAAGAACGTTGCCGCCGTATGCGGAGTTAACCGAAATAATTGCGTTGTCCTCGGGGAAGTGCATTATGTATCTGTTTTCAGCCTCTACGTTGCACTTTGCGTGGAAGCCCTTAATGAAGTTGCCGTTCTTGCCCAGAGCTTTTAAAACGCTCTTGCCCACTCTGGTCATGATGCACATGTTGAGTACGACGTAGATGGAGTCGGTAACTTCGATGCCGTACTTTGCAAAGTCGCTGCCTACGACGCCCATGGAGTAGGGGATAACGTACATCGTTCTGCCCTTCATGGAGCCGCGCGCGATTTCCGCGCAGAGCTCGTAAGCCTGCTTGGGGTCCATCCAGTAGTTAATGGGACCCGCGTCCTCCTTGTTCTTGGTGCATATAAAGGTCCTGTCCTCAACGCGCGCTACGTCGTTCACCTTGGTTCTGTGAAGGTAGCAGTCGGGAAGGAGGGACTGATTAAGCTTAATCAATTCGCCCGAAACGACGGCCTGTTTTCTCAGCTCGTCAATCTGCGCCTGGCTGCCGTCAACCCAGACGATATTGTCGGGGCAGGCAAGGTCCGCGCTCTCTTTGACAAAGTCAAGTATTTTCTGATTCTTTGTGAGTGCCATAATAATCTCCTTAAAAATTATATAAACGAGTTTGATTTTTTATCTTTGGTTATAACCCGTCGGGGTTTTGCACCACCCCGAAACCGCAAAATAACACGATACTATTATATCAAACGGTATTCAAGTTGGCAAATATTTTAATAAAATTTTCGCGTGAAATCTCTCCGACAAAACTCCCGCTATATACGATTATGACAATATTATTGCTAAAATTACATAATTAGAATAAATTCTTTCATCGGGGAATAGTATTATATCCTAAAAGTTACGTTCGGAGGATGGAGTTTTGTCCGGTTACGTTAAAAAAATTGCCGTCGTAAAACAGGTAAAAAGCGGCTTTTCCGCTGACGGCGGAAGTCTTTCGGGTTTAGTCAAGGCGGAAACTTACGCGGGCTTTTTAAAGGTGGAAGTTTCGCTTATCAACTTTGCGCCGCTCACCGAGGGCAGGTACGTTCTCGGCATAACCGACGGGCTCAATTTCGTCACGTTCGAGGGAATGAATTACGAGGGCGAAAGCGATTTCAACCTTACGTCGGGCTTTGCCTTTCTGGTGTGCTTCTGCCACACGGGGGTTGCGCCCGTGGCAAGCGCGGCGTGCGGACAGATGGCGTGCGCTCTGCCCGACCTCAAAGAGGAGATGACCAAACGGGAGAACGTCCGCCCCAAAAAGGAAAACAAAAACGGAGCGGCTTACGACGACGAGGCGATTGCGGAGGTCAACTATTATGAAAGTTCTTATGAAGGCGGTGCCGCTGTACGCGCGGCTGAGAAGGAAGAAAAAGACGGGCATGCAGGCGGCAAAAATGAAAAGGCTGCTCGCACTGTCCAGAGCGAGGAAAAACAACGCGGCGTAAGGGAAGCGGCGACCGCGCAGGATAAGACCGCGCAGGACAAAAGCAAAAAGAGCGCAAAGGAAGCAAAGAGCAGAGAGCCCAGGGCAAGGGGCGGACTTGCGGGCGGCGATTTTTACAGCCGCATGGAAGGGGATATCAAGCGCATTTTTTCGACCTACCCCAAGGAAACCGCGCTGGAAAAGGCGGTGGAAGGCAGCCGCTTCGTAAAAATAGCTTACGGCGACGACAAGTATTACGTTTTCGGCGTTATGACCGTGGAAAAAAAGCCGCGCTACATATGCTACGGCGTGCCCGCGCAGAGTTCCGAAAATCCGCCGCCCAGTTTGAAGGGGTGCGCAAGCTATATCCCCGTGGACGGCTCGTCGGGTGTGCAGGGATACTGGATGACGTATCAGGACGCCGCGACAGGTGTTTCAATTCAAATCGGCGTTTCATAAATCAGATAAGAAATTCCTTATATAAAAATTAAAAGGGCGCATACTGTCTGTATGCGCCTTACTTGTATAATCTGTACTTTGAATTTAATTATCCTGGGCATCTGCGCGGGGGTGTACGCTTTTTCGGGCTTCAACCTGCTTGCGCTGTTCACCTTTTACAATCTCACCGCAATGCGGTGTTTCCTTGCAATCTGCTTCGTTTCCGCGCTCTTTGAAATTTATATCCTGCTCGTATTCAAGCCCTACCGCGGACTTAAATAACTATATTGTCTAAAACCAGCTTGTCAAAGTCCACGCTTTCGGCAAAGTCGCGGGGCAAAAAACGCACAGTGTTGAACTTTGCGTAGTTGAAAATGTGCGGCTTCATCAAAACGGGCGTGGCTATATCCAGCCCCTCGCAAATGTCCGCAAGGTAGGTAAAAAAGTCCGAATAGGAAAATTTGTCCTCACGCTCGTAAGTCAGCTGACTTACGATTTTTCCGTCTTTAATTATTTTTGCCCATATCCTAAACATATTATTATTTTACTAAATTACGCGCTTATTGTAAACGATAAATTGACATACGCCGCAAAAAAAGTTAAAATATATGCGTAAACTTTTATTTCACTTTAAAGGGGTGCTTTTATGGAAGCGTTGGAAAGAGATTTACTCTCCATTCTTGAAGCGGATTCGCGCATACCTGCGGCAAGGCTTGCCGCAATGCTCGGCGTCAGCGAGGAGAAGGTAAAGGCGGAAGTCAAAAGGCTGGAAGAGAGCGGCGTTATCGTCAAATACACGGCGATAACCAACAGCGACGCGATTGACGAAAACAAGGTTGAAGCGCTTATCGAGGTCAAGGTTACGCCCCAGAAGGGCGAGGGCTTCGACGCTATCGCGCGCGAAATCGCCGAACACGCCGAGGTTAAAAACCTCTATCTTATGAGCGGCGGTTACGACCTTGCGGTCATAGTCGAGGGCAAGTCGTTAAAGAGCGTTTCGCGCTTCGTTTCCGAAAGGATATCCACCTACGACACCGTGCTTTCCACGGCAACCCACTTTATACTTAAAAAGTACAAGGTTGAGGGCGCGCTTATGAAAAAGACGGACGAGAACCGTCTGTCCGTTCAGCCGTAAAGAATTATGCGTAGCTTTGTAAACGACCGCGCAAAGAGCTTAAAGCCCAGCGGTATAAGAAAATTTTTCGATATAGTTCAGGAGATGGAGGGCGCCATTTCGCTTGGCGTGGGCGAGCCCGATTTCGTCACGCCCTGGTACATACGCGACGCCGCGGTGCGCTCCATTAAAAAGGGTATGACCCAGTACACGGGCAACAGAGGTCTGCCCGAGCTGAGGGAGAATATCTGCCGTTATATGCGCGAAAGATTCTCCGTGGAGTGCGACCCCGCGCACACCCTGGTCACCGTGGGCGCAAGCGAGGCGATTGATTTAACCCTGCGCGCAATCTGCGGTATAGGCGACGAAATTCTGGTGCCCGAGCCCTGCTACGTTTCCTACGCGCCCACCGTGGTGCTTGCGGGCGGCACGCCCGTTGCGGTGGAGTGCACGGCGGATAACGATTTCGTGCTTACTCCCGCTCAGCTGGAAGCGGCTATAACCCCCAAAACCAAGGCGCTCATTCTCGCCTACCCCAACAACCCCACGGGCGCGATAATGACCAAAGAGCAGCTGCAAGCCATTATTCCCGTGATTGAAAAGCACGACCTTCTGGTAATATCGGACGAAATTTACGCCGAGCTTACGTACGTGGGCAAGCACGTTTCCATAGCTTCGCTTGGCAATATGCGCGAAAGAACGGTGGTTATAAACGGCTTTTCCAAGGCGTTTGCCATGACGGGCTGGCGCGTGGGCTTCGTTTGCGCGCCCGCCGAAATCGACGACGCTATGTTCAAAATTCACCAGTACGGCATTATGTGCGCGCCCAGGGTTTCCCAGCACGCCGCAGCCGCCGCGCTTGCCGAAGGTTTCTCGGACGGCTTTTCGGTGGTGGAGGAGATGCGCTCCGAATACGCGCGCCGCGGCAGATTTATGGTAAACGCGTTCAATTCGCTGGGGCTTAAATGCTTCCAGCCCAAGGGGGCGTTCTACGTCTTCCCATCCATTGCAAGTACGGGGCTGGACGGCGAGGAGTTCGCAAACCGTCTTTTAAAGGAAAAGGGCGTGGCGGTGGTGCCCGGCTCCGCGTTCGGCGAAGCGGGCAAAATGCACGTGCGCTGTTCGTACGCCACCTCGCAGGAAAATCTGTCGGAAGCGATAGGTCGAATTACCGATTTTGTCAAATCTCTGAAATGACATTTGATTGACAAACAAAGTTTAATACTATATAATAATGTACGCGTTCCGGAAAGGCGGGGCGCGTATTTTAATAAAAACGGTTAAAAGAGGTATTTATAGATGGCTGATCAACAATTTGTAATGACCAAGAAAAATTACGACGCACTGGTTGCGGAGCTTGACAATCTCGTCAAAGTAAAGCGCCCCGAAATCATTGAAAGAATTGCCGAAGCGCGTTCGCACGGCGACCTTTCGGAGAATGCGGAATACGACGCCGCAAGGGAAGAACAGCGCTCCAACGAGGGCAAAATCGCAGAACTCGAATACCAGATTAAAAACGCCGTAATTCAGGGCGAAATCAACGACAACTCCTACGTGCACCTCGACTCCGTGGTTACCGTGCGCGACGAGGAGTTCGGCGAGGAGGAGGTTTACACCATTACTTCCGTGACCGACGTTGACGTTATGCAGAACAAAATTTCTTCCGAATCTCCCGTAGGTTCGGCGCTTATGAAGAAAAAGAAGGGCGACGTGGTAACCGTCGTATGTCCTGATGGTTCCTCTTATAAATTGAAGATTTTAGCAATAAAGTAATTTACGGTACTGATTATGCAGAATAACGAAAATACGGCTCCTCTTTCGGAAGAGGAGGAAAGGGAACTGCTTGCCGAGCAGGCGCGTATCCGCCGTGAAAAGCTTGCAAAGCTGTGCGGCGAGGGCAGCAACCCTTACGAAAAAACCAAATACGAAGTGACGGCGAATTCGCTTTCCGTCAAGGAAAACTTCGAAAAGCTGGAAGGCAAGGAAGTGTCGGTTGCGGGCAGACTTATGAGCCGCCGCATTATGGGCAAGGCAAGCTTTTCCCACATCTCCGACCGCGACGGGCTGTTGCAGATTTACGTTCGCCGCGACGACGTCGGCGAGGAAGATTACGCTTCGTTCAAAAAGGACTACGACATAGGCGATATCGTGGGCGTAAAGGGCTTCGTGTTCAAGACGCAGACGGGCGAAATTTCCGTGCACTGCACGCATATCGAAATGCT
>CAMWHW010000007.1 GCA_947174175.1 uncultured Clostridia bacterium
TAGGTAAATTTTTTTCAGAGAGGTTTTTATATGAGAGTTTACAATTTTGCGGCATGTCCTTCCACCCTGCCCCTGGAAGTGCTTAAAAAGGCTCAGGCGGAGTTTTTGGACTTTGCGGGAACGGGAATGTCCGTAACCGAGATTTCCCACCGCGACAAAGCTTACGAAGCCGTCGTAAAGGAAGCGGAAGCACTTACGAGAGAGCTTTTGAATGTGCCCGACGACTACGCGGTCATCTTCGTTCAGGGCGGCGCAAGCACGCAGTTTGCGGCAATTCCCCTGAACCTTATGCACAACGGCGTAGCGGACTATATCGTTACGGGCAACTTTGCCAAAAAGGCTTGGCAGGAAGGTCAGATTTACGGCGTAGCCAATAAAATCGGCGACAGCTCCGATAAGACCTACACCTACATTCCCGACGTAGACAAACTCAACTACACCGAGGGCGCGGACTACGTCCATATAACTTCCAACAACACCATTTTCGGTTCGCGCTATTCCAAGTTCCCCAAGTGCGCGGCGCCGCTGGTTGCGGATATGTCCTCCGAAATTTTTTCACGCGAGGTAAACGTTGCGGACTTCGGCGTAATTTACGCAGGCGCGCAGAAAAACCTTGCGCCCGCGGGCGTTACCATAGTAATAGCAAAGCGCAGCCTTATCGATAACCCGCTTAAAATCTGTCCCACCATGCTCAAATGGAAGGTGCAGGACGAAAACGGCTCGCTTTACAACACCCCTCCCGCATTCTCCATTTACATGGCGAACCTCGTTCTGAACAACCTTAAAGCAAAGGGCGGCGTGAAGGCAATGCGCGAGCAGAACGATTACAAGGCAAAGCTTTTATACGACTTTATAGACAACTCCAAACTCTACAAAAACAACGTGGAGCCCGAGTTCCGTTCGATTATGAACGTACCCTTCGTCACGGGCAGCGAGGAGCTGGACGCAAAGTTCGTTGCCGAGGCAAAGAAAGCCGGTCTGGTATCTCTTAAAGGTCACAGAATCGTCGGCGGTATGAGAGCTTCCATCTACAACGCAATGCCCGTCGAGGGCGTTAAGGCGCTTATAGAATTCATGAAGAAATTCGAAAAGGAGAACGCGTAATGGCCGATATTTTGAAATTAAACGCGATATCCCCCCTTGCGGACGGTATTTTCGCAAACTGCAATTACAGTGATAAAATCGAAAACCCCGACGGCATAATGGTGCGTTCGGCGGCTATGGCGGACTACCCCGTGGGCGACAAGCTGATTGCCGTTGCGCGCGCGGGCGCAGGCACCAATAACATACCCGTTGCCGACTACACGACCAAGGGCATAGTAGTTTTCAATACCCCCGGCGCAAACGCAAACGCCGTTAAAGAACTGGTAATTTGCGAACTTTTCCTGGGCGGCAGAAAAATCTGCGACGCGATAGACTGGGTTAAGACACTCAAAAACGAGGGCGACGCCGTGGGCAAGCTCGTTGAAAAGGGCAAGTCCTCCTTCGTCGGCGGCGAAATTACGGGCAAGACGCTGGGCGTTATCGGTCTGGGCGCGATAGGCATTGCCGTTGCAAACGCGGCGTACGCGCTGGGAATGAACGTCGTCGGCTGCGACCCCTTCCTTTCCACCGCCAACGCGCTCATGCTCAACCCCGCGGTCAAGGTGGTTGCAACGCGCGAGGAACTTTACAAGCGCGCTGACTATATCTCCGTTCACGTCCCCCTCACCCCCGATACCAAGGGAATGTTCAACGCTGCTACCATCGCAACGCTTAAAGACGGCGCGGTGCTTATAAACAATTCGCGCGGCGAACTGGTTGACGACGACGCGGTAATTGCCGCACTCGAAAGCGGCAAGCTTGCAAGATACATTACCGACTTCCCTACGGCAAAACTTATAGGCGTTAAGAACGCCGTGTGCGTGCCCCACCTGGGCGCAAGCACTCCCGAAGCCGAGGACAACTGCGCGCTTATGGCGGCAAAGCAGCTCGTCGATTATATAGATAACGGAAATATAGTCAACAGCGTAAACTATCCCGCGGTGAGCGCTCCCAGAGAGGGCACGGCGAGAATCTGCGTGCACCACAGAAACGTTGCCAATATGATTGCCCAGTTTACCGCGGCGGTATCGTCGGCGGGACTGAATATCGAGAATATGACCGACAAGTCCAAGGGCGACTACGCTTACTGCATTATCGACGTAAACGGCACGCCTGCCCCCGCACTTGCAAAGAGCATTGCGGCAATCGACGGCGTTGTGAGGGTGAGAGTTATTTAAGCAACCCCTTAACTGAATAGAAATTAAAATCTCCGTACATAATGTTAAAAAAGCATTACGTGCGGAGGTTATTTTTTATGTCCAAACCCAAGAAAAAGATAAGAAAACTGACTGACGAGCAGTACAACGAATATATAGCTACGCTGAAAAACAACGCCGCTTTATACTCTGCGGACGGGAGTATGTTCGTTCCGCCCGAAATAGATAAGCACAAAGCCACAGACAAAAAAGGCGAGTAAGCGGCGTGTCGCCGCAGCCGTGACCTTTAATTGCCAGGCTATAACCAAGCCAATCACAGCAAAACGAGAAGCGCCGCGCATACTTGCGCGGCGCTTTTTATTTTTACCTTATAAGAGAATACAGATAACGCCGCCTCTGCCTTCATTGACAATTCTGGTTATCGTGCGCCGCATCTTGTTGCGGGTTTCGTCCTGCATAGCGGTCACCTTGCCGTCCAGCCCTTCCTTTACCATACTGCGCAGCGACTTGCCGAACAGCGCGGTGTTCCAGGTTGCCTGAGGGTCGGTTTCGAAGCCGCTCATTATGCCGTTAACCATATCCTCGCTCTGGGAAGCGTGCCCCATAATCGGGCTGACCTCGCCGCTGACGTCCACCTTTACGACGTGATAGCTGGGAGCGGTTGCGCGCAGCTTTATGCCCATGTTTCCGCCCTGCTTGACAACCTTGGGTTTATCCAGGCTCAGATCTTCGTCCGCGGGGCAAACGATACCGTAGCCGGTCATCTTTGCGCACTCGAATGCGTCCTTGACCTTGTCGTAATTGCGCTTGGCTTCCGAGGCCGCGGCAACGTACTGCATAAGCGCGCCTTCGCCCGATATATCCTCGCCCGAAATTTCCGAAAGCATATCGAAGAGTACGCCGTCCTGCAAGCTTACCTCCACGGTAGCCTTGCCCGTTGCAAGCGAAAGGTTGACCGAAACGTCGCTCTTCCAGTACTTGCTGCCCTCGAACGCCTCGTCAAAGAGCGAGCACTCGCGCATTACGTTTACCTTTTCGCAGGTCGTGCGCACTGCGGACAAAAGCTCCGAAATTGCCGAACTGTCGACGGGCATAACGCGTATCCAGTCGGGAATTTTCACGTCCACGCTGGTCACGGGGAACTCGAACAGCACTGCGCGAAGCAGTGCGCTCAGCTCGTCAACCGAAGCCGTTTCGCAGTTGATTGCAACTACGGGGCTGTCGTACTTGTGCTCCAACTCCTCCCTCAGCGCTCTCACGCCGCCATTCGAAGGGTCGGCGCAGTTGAGTACTATAACGAAGGGTTTACCCATACTTTTAAGTTCGGAAACGGTGCGCTCCTCAGCGGCTATGTAGCCCTCGCGCCCTATTCCCGTAACCGAGCCGTCGCAGGTTACGCACAGCCCTATGGTCGAGTGGTCGCGTATTACCTTCTGCGTGCCGATAGCAGCCGCCTCCGTAAAGGGCATGGGCTTGTCGCTCCACATAGTGTTTACAAGACGGGGCGCGCCCTCCTCCTCGAAGCCGGTGGCGCCCTCGACGGGGAACCCTACGCAGTCGATTAAGCGAACGTTCGCCTCGGCGTTGTCAACCGTCACCTTTACCGCCTTTGCGGGAATGAACTTGGGCTCGGTGGTCATAACCGTTTTGCCCGCAGCAGACTGCGGAAGCTCGTCAACCATCTCCGACAGCCTGTCGCCGTCCGCGTGGGGCAGCACGAGTTCGGTCATAAACCTTTTGATAAGCGTAGATTTACCCGTACGCACGGGACCCACCACGCCTATGTAAATCTCTCCGCCGCTCCTGATTGCTATATCCTTATAAATATCGCTGTCAAACATATTTTGCCTCCGCTTGATTTTTAAAAACTTTTCCGTTACGTTTAATATCATATTACCCCCGCAAATTTTTTATGCCTGTATTATCGTTGCATTATTTTCGGGGTGATGATAAAATAAAACTACTTTAATAATAACGAGGTGAAAAATTTGGAAAACGCGGAGCAAACCCCCAACTATAAAATGTTGGAAATTAAAAACGTAACCAAAATTTACAGAACCAAGGGCGGCGTGGAAACGCGCGCGCTCGACGACGTGAGCATTTCGTTCGGGCAGACGGGGCTGGTGTTCCTTCTGGGTAAATCGGGCTCGGGCAAGTCCACCCTTTTGAACGTGAGCGGCGGTCTGGACGAGCCGACGAGCGGCGAAGTTATAGTCAAGGGCAAGAGCTCAAAAGAGTTTACCGGCTCCGACTTCGACAGTTACAGAAACACCTTCGTCGGTTTTATCTTTCAGGAATACAATATACTGGACGAATTCAACGTCGAGGACAACATTGCGCTGGCGCTGGAATTGCAGGGCAGACCTAAGGACAGGGAGAAGATTAACGCCCTCCTTCGCGACGTCGAGCTGGAAGCTTTTGCAAAGCGCAAGCCCAACACCCTTTCGGGCGGACAGAAACAGCGTATTGCAATCGCGCGCGCACTGGTAAAGGAACCGCAGATTATTATGGCGGACGAGCCGACGGGCGCACTCGATTCGGCGACGGGCAAGCAGGTTTTCGACACACTTAAAAAACTTTCTCAAACCCGCCTCGTAATAGTCGTTTCTCACGACAGAGAGTTTGCGGAAATTTACGGCGACAGAATAGTCGAGTTGCAGGACGGCAAGATTATTTCCGACGTGACCAAGGAGCACGTGCCGCCCGAACAGCTGGACGAAAACGTTTCGGTTATCGGCGGCAACACCCTTTCAATCAAGAGCGGCAGCACGCTTACCGCGGCGAATATGAAGACCATTCAGGACTTCATTAAAAAGACCGAAGGCGACGTAATCATCACCAACGGCGCAAGCGAGATTTCCAACTTTAAAAAGTCCAACAGAATGTCGGACAGCGGCTCGACCGAAACCTTTGCCGACACCAAGGCGGACGCGCTTGCCGACAAGCAGTACACCAAGGAGGAAAGCAAGCTTATCCGTTCGCGCCTGCCCGCCGCAAAGGCGATAAAGATAGGCGCCTCGGGACTTAAATTGAAGCCTATCCGACTGATATTCACAATCTTCCTTTCGTGCATTGCGTTTACAATGTTCGGACTGTTTTCCACCCTTATGACCTACAACGGCAAGGAGGTGGCGGCAAAGTCGTTTGCGGACAGCGGATACGACTACTTAAACGTGACCAAGAGTTACAGGGCGGAAGTGACCTCGCAATACGCCTACGAGGACTCCTATACCTACACTAACGAATATTCCGCAGCCTTTACCGAGGAGGAAGTTGCAAAACTTACCTCGGAGTACGGTCCCGCGTCCTACGGATACTTTTCCCCCGACGGCGGCAACAGCGACGCGAGAATAAGGAACGTGGACGTTAACGAGTCGGGAAGCAGCCAGGTATCCTACTGGCAGGCAAGCTTTAACAAGTTTGCGTTCGTGCCCGAAGGTCACAAGCTGCGCACCCAGAACTTTATCGGAACCTATCCCGCGGACAAGAGCGAAATATGCGTTTCGACGTATATGATTGACGTCTTTAAGAGCACGGGCACCGTTTTTGCCAACGTCGCACTGGAAGACGACGGCGAAGTTAAATATTCGGGCAAGGACAAAGTAACGGTCAATTCGGCACAGGACGTCATCGGCAAATATATCGTACTCCAATTGACGCAACAGGAAAAAGCCTTTAAGGTAACGGGCGTTTTCGAAAGCGGTGCGGTCGACGGCAAGTTCGACAGAATCAAGGACAAGGAGTCGGTCGACTTTATCTTAATGGCATCCTTCTCGGCGTATATGAAGGGCGAAAGCCTGCATCAGCATGCGCTCGTTTCGGAAGACTTCTACGGCGAGTACGAGGAAGCGTTTGAGCCGAGCACGCACTACGTTGATTATTTCGACTATTCTCACGACGGGTTCAGCTATTACGAACCCCAATACGAATTCAACGCCGAAACGGGTGAATTCGAAATACGCCCCGACGAAGAAGAGAACGGGTTGAACGCTTCCGCAAGGGCGTCCCAGTATTGGTGGTCCGGCGGATCCGGCGGCGGCAACAATCTTGCAGGCGAGGTGAAAGCTTACGGCGGAGATAACCAGCTTAAAACCTATTTCTTCGACGAAAGCAAAACGTCGCTTGCCGACGACGAAATGGTGGTAAATATCGAAAGGCTGTGCGGAATGGAAAGACTGAGACGTTTCGTTATGAGCGATATTCTGACAAGAGTGAAGAGCGGCGAAATCGAAGGGTTTGAAAGCGATTACGAAGTCGGAAGCGTCGATTATAATTACCAGCTCTACTGGTTTGCGCAGGAATATTACGAAAGAAGCGAAAACCCGTATAAGCTTAGTCAGATGTACTTCGACGGCAGATATTACGAATCGGGATATACCGACGACAACGGCAACTACGTTCAGGGAAAAGACGTTTATTTAAATAAAAAGCAGAGATTAGAGGCGCTTGAAAAGCTTGTAGGCGTACTGACCGAATATCTTTCGACGTTCGAATTAAAAATCTATATCGGCGAGACGAACGGCTCCGCAAGCATGAGCGAAACACGCGAGTTTAATATGAAAGTCGTCGGCTTCTACGTCAGCGACTACGACTATAATCAGAACGGCGTATATCTTACCCAGTCGTTTATCGACGCCAACGTGCACGTGGAAACGTACCGCTATACCTCCACTTCCACCACAAAATACGTTCCGTCGGAAAACGATAAGTATGCGGGCGTTATGCTGGAATACGACGGCAGAGCGGAAACGTATAAAAAGCTTGCCGAGCGCGTAGGTTTGAAAAACGCCGACGAGCACGACGTTTTCTTAAATATAGAAAACTCGCTCTACGAGATGGTTGAGCTTGCAAACGAAACTGCCGAAACGCTTTCCACCGTGTTCCTATGGGTGGGGCTGGTGTTTGCGGTATTCGCTTCCCTCCTCTTATTCAACTTCGTTTCGGTGTCCATTTCCAACAAGCGCAAGGAAATAGGTATCCTGCGCGCGGTGGGCGCAAGGGGCGTTGACGTCTTTAAGATATTCTTTGCCGAATCGGGAATAATCGTGGGCATATGCACCCTGCTTTCACTCGTGGGCACGATTACCGTATGCGCGGTACTCAACACCGTTTTAAGGACGCAGATAGGAATAAGTATATCACTGTTCGTGTTCGGCATAGTGTCGGTCGTATTGATGATTGCAATCGCGCTTGTAGTTGCGTTCGTCGCAACCTTCCTGCCCGTGTTCTTCGCGGCGCGCAAAAAGCCTGTCGACTCCATACGAGCGTTGTAATACAGATATAACTAATAAAGCCCGTGCGCACAATGCGCACGGGCTTTTATGTTTTGTTGCGACAAGTTTTTATCCGCGCAAGCGGCGCCGCGCCGCTTACTGTCTTTCGGCAACCATTTCGGCAAAGAATTCGTCCAGCTCCGCCTGCGTTTTGAAGTTGGCGATATACATAGTGTCGCCCATCGCGCCCGAAAGCGCGCGCGGCACCCTGCCCACTATCTTTAAGTTGTTATAGAATTTATCGCGTATATCCTGCTCGCGGAAGACGTAATGTCTGCCGTCGCGCCTGCCCGCAAACGCGCAGAAATATTTTTCGCCCGTCTGCAAGTCGGTCTTATCGAAAGCAATCATATCCGCCCAGATCTTGTAAACGTCGGTGGAGTTTGCGTAGTTCATCATATCGGGGGATATGCCGCCCGACGGGCGCATATTGACTTCCAGCGCAACCACCTCGCCCTTCTTGCCGATATGCTGGTCGCAGGTTAAGCGGAAGAACTCGAAATGCACGAAACGGCTCTTTACGCCGAACGCCTTCAACACCTTGCGCCCCGCGGCTTTAACGTCGTCGAAGGGTTTATTGAGAATATAGAAAAGCGACGTGTCGTTGGTGGTCACGACGTCCATAAGCGAAAGCGGCGTTACGTTGCCCGTTTCGAAAATGGGCTCGCCCTGACTGTTGACTATCGCGTCGTAGGAGTTGACCTCCGCCTGAATGTACTCTTCCATTATATAGGAAACGGGGTACTTGGTTTGGAAAAATCTTTGCAAATCTTCGTCATTACTTAACTTGTGCGTGTCGTTTGCGCCCACGCCGTTGTCGGGCTTGACTATTACGGGATAGCCCACTTCCTCAATGAACTTTTTGCAAGTCTTTTCGTCGGTTGCAATGCAGTGGCGCGCAACCTTAATCCCCGCCTTTTTGTAGTAGGTCTTCATCTCCGACTTGAACTTGACCTTGGGCATTTCGTCGATACGGAAGCCCGACGTTATGTTGAAATCGGTGCGCAGCTTTGCATCCTGTTCAAGCCAGTATTCGTTGTTGCTTTCCAGCCAGTCAATCTTTCCGTAGCGGAAGGAAAAGAAGGCAACCGCGCGGTAAACCTCGTCGTAATTTTCCAGCGAGGAAACCTTGTAATACTCGGTAAGGCTTGCCCTCAGTTCGTTGGAAAGCTCGAAATATTCGCTGTCGCCAATGCCCAGAACGTTGAAGCCGTTGTGTTTGAGTTCACGGCAAAAACGCCAGTAGGTATCGGGAAAATTGGGTGAGATAAATATAAAGTTTTTCATTTTTAAATGTCCTTTAAAAATCGTATTTTAAGCGGTTAACCGCCGCATATGCCGCGGTTAACGCCCTTTTTGCCCCTTAAAAACCCAGAGTCTTCATAAAGAAGGGAATTTCTTTCTCCCAGGAAGCTTCGCTGTGCGTGCCGCCCAAAACGACGCGCGCGGTTACCGCAACTCCCTTTTCGCAGAGCAGTGAAAACGTTTCTCCGAACAGTCTGCGCTGGGGCGAATGGTTCTTGAATTCCTTGGTGCCGTAGTCGGTGAAAAGCACGCAGTCGGGAGCGAATTTCGCCTTTGCTATAAAGTCGGGAATCTCCCCGTTCTGCACCCACAGACTGGGCGAAAGCGCCGCCCCGCGCGAAAAATATTTTCCGTACTTTGCAAGCGCGTACAGCGTCATAAGCCCGCCCATGGAACTGCCAGCAATAAACGTATTGCCCCTGTCGGGCAGGGTGCGGTAAGCTCCGTCCACCCAACCCTTGAAGTCGGAAACCAGCCAGTCCATATACTTCTTGCCGCGCCCCGTAATCTTCTGTCCGTGAAAATCGAACGATACGGGCGAGTACTCCGAAAGGCGCATATTGCCCTCGTGATTGCACTCCACCGCCGCAACTATAAGCGGCGTGCGCGTCTTGTCTAAATAGTCTTCAAGCCCCCAGCACTTGCCGAAAGTCGCCTCCTCGTCGGTGAACAGATTGTGCCCGTCGAACATGTACAGAACGGGATAGCGCGTATCTTCGTCATCTTCGTAGCCGACGGGCAGATAGACGTAGGCGCACCTTTGCTTTTCGCCCGTGAGGGACGGAATTTTAATTTGCCTGCGTACTACCATTACCGTTTATATTGTCCTTTAAAAAACCCGCAAGGTCCTCGAAGAGCTGCGGCGCGCACACGTCGTTTACAATCTCGTGTCGGCAGCCGCGGTATAAAATCATCGAAACGTCCTTGCCGTATTTAGCCATTTTGCCGCAGAACTTTTCCACGCCCTTGCCGTAATCGCCAACGGGGTCGTCCGCGCCCGCGACTATAAATATAGGAAGCTTGGCGGGCACCGCCTTCATAGTCGAAGCCTTGCACGCCTCGTGAATAATACTGAACAAACCGTAGAACGCGTTGCACGTAAAGGGTACGCCGCACAGCGGGTCGGCGATATAGTTATCCACGTTTTCGGAATTTGCGCTCAGCCAGTCGAACTGCGTTCTCTTTTCAAACTTTTTGTTGTAGGAGCCGAACGCCGTGTTGTCTATAAACTTGCTGCGGTAACGCCACCCCTTGAACAGTGCGACGAGCCTGGTTATAAACTTTGCGCTTCCCGTGGTCGCCTTGCTCTTGAAGCCCGTTCCCATAACAATTGCGCCCGCAAGCTCCGCGCCGTAAAGCGAGATATATTTACGGCAGAAGAACGAGCCCATGGAATGGCCCATAACGAAATAGGGCAGACCGGGATGCTTTTCCTTTACTATTTCGGTGAGCGCGCGTATATCCTGCAACACGGGCGCATAGCCCTTCTGTTCGGCGAAATATCCCAAATCGTCCTCGCTGCAAACCGACTTGCCGTGACCTAAATGGTCCTCCGCGCAGACGGTTATTCCCTGCTTCGTTAAATATTCCGCAAGCGGCGCGTAACGGTCGGCGTACTCCGCCATACCGTGAATAATCTGTAATACGGCTACGGGTTCCCCCTCTGCCTGCCATATGCAGGCGTGAATATTAGTCTTTCCGTCGGAAGAAGGATAATATATTTCTTGCATATCAACTCCTGAACAGCTTTTTCTATTCCGTGAAAAATTATAGCACTACCGCAAAAGTAAATCAAGCTATTTTATTGCGGGCTACTTTTTGGTTATTATCCGCCGCAGACCCTTGAACAAATGCCCGTCGCACGCAAGCAGGAAGCCCTGCGCCTGCGCGTCGTTGAAATTCATAAACTGCAACAGCGACCTTAAACACAGCCAGTCGAACACGACCGATTTGATTTTATCCTTGGAGTGCCTGCTCTGCTTTGCGATTATACCGAATATCTTTGCAACCAGCCCTCTGCAATATATAAGGTCGGCAACCTGCATATCAAGACTCGCGCGCATACCCTTGTGCGGCGCAATATACTGCTCGTCGGGGGATATATGGCTTTCAAAGTACTCCTTATACGTCTGTTTAACGCCCTGCCCGTCCGCAAGTGCGCAGCCTTTCGGCAGATTTTCTTCGGTTATTTCCACTCTGCCCGCAAACAACGCGTGCGCGCTGTTATCGTTTAAAGTCACGTCGTAAACGCCGCCCGCCTCGAAGCGGTGCTTATCCGTATTCCACGTGCGGAAGGAGTATTCGTCGAAATCAAGACTGACCTGTCTGCTCTCTCCCGCATGCAAAAACACCTTTTTGAAAAGTTTGAGTTCGAAGGGCGAAACCTGCAAATTCGCCCTGGGCGCGCGGATATACACCTGAGCAACCGCGGCGCCCGCAACGCCGCCCGTATTCTTTACGGTAAAGCGCACTCCGCGCCCGTCTACCGCAAAGTCCGAATATCCGAAGGTCGTGTACGAAAGCCCGTACCCGAACGGATATTTTACGGGAACGTTGAACGAATTGTAGTACTTATAGCCGACGTAAATACCCTCGGCGTAGTCGCTTCTCAACGGGCTGTCCGCATACACTTTTGCGCACGGCTCGCTTCCCTCTTCAAGCGGATAGGTTTCGGCAAGTCTGCCCGACGGATTTACCTCGCCCGTGAGCGCGCGCACCACCGCCCTTGCGCCGCTCTGTCCGCCCAGATGGGCTAAAAGCAGCGCGTCGGCATGAACGTCCCAGTCGGTTAAAACGGCGCTTCCGCAGGACAAAACGACGACTATTTTCTTGCCGAGTTTGGCAAGCTTTTCAATCAGTTCAATCTGGTTTGCGTTTATGGAAAGTTCGGTTCTGTCGCATCCTTCGGACTCCTGGTTTTCGTCCAGTCCCAGGCACAGAACGCCGGTGTCCGCACGCTTTGCAAGACGGACTGCGCGCCTTATTTTTGCACCG
>CAMWHW010000008.1 GCA_947174175.1 uncultured Clostridia bacterium
CTTTCGCACGACGAACCCTGGCTTGACGAAGCGAGAAGGTATTTCATAAACATAGTCGGCAAATACGGCGCGCCCGTTCAGGGAATATTGAAAAAAGCTTCCGCGCTGAAAATAAACGCAATCTGCCCCCTCCACGGTCCCGTGCTGAAAGAGAACCTGGGATATTATATAGGCAAGTACGACGTGTGGAGTTCCTACACTCCCGAAGAGGACGGCGTGCTGATTGCGTACGCTTCGGTGTACGGCAACACCGCCTCCGCCGCAAAAAAGCTTGCGGATGAGTTGCAGGCGCGCGGCGTTAAAGCAGAAGTTGCCGATTTGAACCGCTGCGATTCGGCGCAGGCTGTTGCTGACGCGTTTAAATACTCCAAGCTGGTTATGGCGAGCATTACTTACGACGGCAACGTTATGCCATGCGCTGACGCGTTTATAAACAAGCTGAAAGTAAAGAATTACTGCAACCGCACGGTCGGCTTTATTCAGAACGGCAGCTGGGCGCCCATTTCGGCCAAGCTTATGCGCACGGCTTTCGAAGGCTTTAAAAACTTATCCTTCTGCGAAACTGCGGTAACCGTAAATTCTGCGGTGGACGGCGAAGCGCTTGCTCAAATTGAAGCGCTTGCGACAGAACTCGCAAAATAAATCAATAAGACGAAATTAAGCGGGGGGCGGACTTTTAAAAGTCCGCCCCCCGTTACCATTTTATTCAAAGTTACTCTATTGCTTTAAGCGATTCGTTCATATCTATTTTTACTATTTTGCGGCGCAGAAGCAGCGTAACGAACGCGGTGAACGCCAGCACTACGAACGGCGCGATTAGCCACACGAACCAGGTTACGCCCGCCAGCGTGCCCATTCCCATAACGCCGAACACCGCCCATATCAGAAGCGCCGAAAGCGGATAGCCCAAAAGTATGCCGACGACCGTATCGATATACACCTCGCGGTAGATATATCCCGCCACCTCTTTATCGTGATAGCCAAGAACCATCAGCGTTGCGATTTCGCGGTTGCGTTCGCTTATGTTGATATTGGTAAGCGTGTATATTACCACCGCAGTTAATAGCCCTGCGAAAACTACCACCACCGCGGCAACCGCCATTACCGACGGCGAATTTATTCCGTGGAAAAGGCACAGATCGAGAAGCGCAAGCCCCGCAAGCACGAGCGCCGTCGAAAACGCAACTGCGACGACCGTCATCAAAAAGCGGCTCATATATCTTAAAACGTTGCGCGTTGTAGACTTATATTTGAACGAAAGTAAATTCCAGATAAACGGTATGCGTTCCAGAAAGACCTTTTTGCCCGCTTTGGGAGCCTTGGGGCGCAGCAGGTTGGCAGGCTTGTCCGCCGTAAGTTTGCGCCCTGCCAGCACGGTTGAAACAAGCGTGACGAGCACTATACCGAAGAATACCGCAAGATAGAACCACAGCGTTATTCTGGGCGTCATGGGCGGCATGGTGAACGAATAGTTGAACACCACGTACAGAAGGGTTGCAACGCCCATTTCCACGAAGTACGCCCCCACTCCGCCTATGCCGCAGCCTATCATTGCAAACAGAACGTACTTGAAAATTATTCGCCACGAAGGATAGCCGAGAGTGCTGAGGCACGCAACCTGCGCGCGCTCCTCCTCGATAAGCCTGGTCATTGTGGAAAGCACGACGAGCGCCGTGACCAGCAGAAAGGCAATCATTAAAACTATGCAGATGCCGCGCACCTTTGCACCGTACGACACCAGAGCGTTGAAGCTGTAATTGTCGTAAAGCGTGAGCGCGCGCACGCTTTCGTCCCCGCCCAGCATTTCACAGACGGCGCTCTGCTCCCCTTCCAGATATGACTTGTATTCTTTGCCGAACGCATTGAACACGCTGCGGTTATCAAAAGCCACGTACAAATCGCCCCTGGGGAGTATTGAAAGAGGCACGTCGGCATAGTCAAGATACAGAATATTATCGACCGTAATCAACTCGTTTACGGCGTTTATATTGTCGGGTATTTCCACGTCCTCGCCGTTTTTATAGCTCGGTTCGCCGTCAACGCCGAAGGTCAAAGGCGACAGCACAGTTTTGGTCACTACAATCGTCTTTTCCATAGTTGGAAGTTGTTCGGGTAAAGACAAAATTTCGTTAAAATTCAAAGTGATTTCTGTACCGAGTGGCACGCCCTTAATTTTATTGTCGCCCTCTTCGGCGTAGGCGGCATACGCGATACCAGACATTCCACCGTCAAAGCTTGCACGCACGGTTTGCTTGTTGACCGTCTGGTCCCCATCGAAAAAGTACAGACGGACAAGCTGTGTTTGGTCACCAATTTTCAAATCGACGTCCAAAGACATTCCTGCGTTGACGTTGTCTTCGCCGTATCTCGCCTTTACCAGGTCTATTTCATCCTGCGAAAAGCCCTCCGCCTTTCTGCTCTTTATTATCAGATCACTGACGTTCTGCGCGCGGTAATAGTCGGTAAGCGAATAATTGATTTTGTCCACCGCACTGCCTATGCCCGCAATAAAACCGACGCTGATGACCACCATAAAGATTATGGAAAGAAGGCGTGTAAAGTGCTTTTTAAAGACGCGGAGCAGCGTTTTTAAATAAGTTTTCACCACTCAATCTCCTCAATCGGTCTGGGGTTGGGGTTGATTTCCATTTTTTCTATGCGGCCGCTCTTTATGTACAGCACCTTGTCCGCCATATCTTTCAGCGCGGCGTTGTGCGTAACTATGATTACGGGCTTTTTCTGCTGCTTGGAAACGTCGTGCAAAAGCTTTAAAACGTGCTTGCCCGTAAGGTAGTCAAGCGCGCCCGTGGGCTCGTCGCAGAGCAGTAATTTGGGGTTTTTAGCCATTGCGCGCGCAATGGAAACGCGCTGTTGCTCGCCGCCCGAAAGCTGTGCGGGGAAGTTGTTCAGCCTTTCGCCCAATCCCACTTCGGTGAGTACGGTTTTGGGGTCGAGGGCGTTTTTGCAGATCTCCACCGCTATTTCCACGTTTTCCAGCGCGGTGAGATTGGGCATAAGGTTGTAGAACTGAAAGACGAAACCGACGTCGTTGCGGCGGTAGTCGGTAAGTCCGCGCTTATTAAGCTTGGTCACGTCCTTTCCGTCAAGCACTATTTCGCCCGAGGTCGCGCCGTCCATACCGCCCAAAAGGTTTAAAAGCGTGGTCTTGCCCGCACCGGAAGAACCGAGCACGACAGTGAATTCACCGTCTTCCAAATCAAACGATACGTCCTTTAAAGCCTCCACCTCGATTTCACCCGTGCGGTAGCACTTGCTGACGTTTTTAAGCGACAAATAACTCATAAATTTATTTTATCACACCGCAAGGGCAAACGCAAGGCACATATGCGCAACCGTGAAAATATTCATTATATTTTCATCGTTCGTGGAAAACTTTATATAAAAGAGAGCACGCGGCGGCAGACTTTATATCGCTGGAATCCGCAAGAAATTTAAGCGAATATTTTATAAGCGTGACGTTTTCCCGCGTGAGAATATGCCTTTCGAAACTGAAACACGCGTTAAGCTCCACTCCGCCGCCCTTCCCCGTGTAAGTAAAGATGGGAAAATGGTATTGCAGGTCGGCTATATCGCGCTTGACGGTATGTATGCACACGCCCAGTTCGCTTGAAATATTGCTTATCGTAATTCTTCCGCCGCGCAAAAGCAGATTAAGCAACTCTATTTGTCTGTCGTATTTTTTACTCATTTTAATCACATACGTAAGTAACCGTTAAAGAAACCTGATACCGAATTTTAAAAACGTGCCTGACCGCCGTAAGGATTGATTAAATCGTTATTATAGATATTCAGAAGCTGAATCCGGCTTTCGAATAACCGCGTCGGCACGTCCAGTCTTCTGTAATTGTTACTGTTGTTAGTAATGTCTCCGAAAAGTACGATTCCGTTTTGCTCGCAGCTCAATCCGATCTCCATATGCCCGTATTTGTTTACCAGGTACAAGTCCCTTTGAAGAGCTTCCATGTCATCCTCGTTAAGGGCACGAAAGTTAAAATTGTTGTTATGCCTGTATATTTCGGCACAGCGGCCCTCACACAATTGACTTAACGAAACTGAAAATCGGTTTTCCGTTCCGGCATAAATATGACTGCATAAACCTGCGGCCGGAAGCTTTATTAAATCTTTGAATTGCGATATCACCCGATATCCCCAACACAAACTGTCAACGTCAAGATGAGCCAAAATATGATAGCCCCCGATTATTACGTGCACAAACGTACACGTATCGACGGCGCGCGTTGCCACTTGGTTGAATTCGGTTCCCGCAGCTATGCTTTGATCGATAACGTTATTTTTATACAACTTGACCAGCATCAAACGACCTGCACGCGAATCGAATATCCCTACGGTGTTCCAACCAAGCTGCATACAACCGCCGCCTAAATTTTCATTATGATCAAATCTGTTTTGCCAGGTAAACAAGGAAATGATTTCTGCGCCGCGCGCATCACATATCAGCCTGTTGCCTGCGTACCTGGCATAGCCGTTAAGTCCTTTAAGTCTTTGCATTTATATTTCTCCTTAACAATTTTTAACGCCCGCCTGGGGAAGGACGGAATCGAATACCGCTCTCAGATTAAATATCCCCACTATACCGACGAGCTGGGCGTAGTAAGGCTTTAAAGCCTCCGTCGAGCGCGCTATGGATATCATCGTATCAACGGCGTTTACCCCTTGCGGGATATCGCCGTTGTATGTGATTATTTGCGCTGCAAGCTGACGGCAGGCGTCCGCACACTCGGTGAACGTTTTATCGTATTTTTCAAGATAGTTCCTGACTTTTTGCTGTACGCGCTCCACGCAGCCCACTGCGAATAAATCGCGTTGCTTGCGCGGACTTTGCGCCGTTTGTCCCTTTCCGTCATAAGAAATCAGTTTTTGCAGTTCCACCGCCACGTCGGAAGAGACAGGCAGTCTCTGTCCGTCGGCAAGCTCCTGCAACGAATTTAGATAAATTTCCGCCGAGCGTGCGTACATTCCCACCGCGTTTTTAAGCTGCGGCGTAAGTTTTGAAATTTCGCCGAGCTTTGAATTTAATTGCAAGTACACCGCAAAGTTGAGCATTTACGACAGCGAGAGATAACGCTTTTCGCGTCCGTTCTCCCCCTCCTCGACTATGAGCGACAAATCCTGCTCCTTGACTTTAAGCTTGATATGCATTAAGCAGTCCTTGGTCGCGTACTCGTTCATCTGAACGGTGTTTACGTCCACCTGAACCGCAGCGTTGGAGTGCATAATATTTTTGAACTCGAAGAACATAAGATTGCCGATGTACTTTGCCGCGGAAATTACGGCGTCGTCATCCCCGAAGGGACACGTTTCCTTTTTATAAGTTGAAACGTCGCGCCGTATCTCCCTTTCGAGACAACGTATAAATTCGTCCGATAAATCGAGAATTTTTACGAGGTCGTAGTTATACGTATCCAGATAGCTTTTGATATCGGCAACCATCCTTTCGGTGATTTCCTTTGCCGACAGAGCAAACTCTTCCAGTTGTCCGTCCGTGAAAGACGCGTTGTATTTCGTCGGAGCGTTCTTTTTCTTTTCCTCGCCGCCGTTGGTTTCAACGCGCATTTGCTCGCGCGAGCGGCTTTCCTCCGCCTCCTTCGCTCTTTCCGCCTCCCTGCTCTTTACGTAGGAATACTTGTAATTGCGGACGAGTAAAACGGGGAGTTTGGTTTTTATAACGCTGAAAAGCTCTTCCTTCTGCCCCTCGAATTCGTCCGAACTTTTGGTAATGCCTACTATCATTACGGGAACGTCAACCTCGGCGCTCTCGATTATGTAGTGGGGAATGGGCATATTTTTGACGAACGGATCGGCGTGATACAGTTCGCTGGTGCTTGCCGCATACGCGTCCGCATTGGTGCGTGCCGTCGCGACGTCGGAAATAATCTGACCTATAAAAGTGGAAAGTTCTACCATAATTTACCGCCTTTGATTTTCGTTACGCCGCTACGGGAGGAGGCGCATATTGAGGCACGGGCTTTGCAATCTGGGGCACGATGGACTCTTCGAGAATGTCCAGAATTCTTCCCATACCTACGGGAACGTCGTCCTGTACGGCGTGAATTTTGATATTGAGTGAGTACTCCTTCTTTACCTCTTCGGAAGAAGACGACTTCTTCTGGTGCGCAACCGACGCGTTGATGTTGACGTTTGCCTTGAAGAACAGGAACTTTGCCGAAGCGCTTGCGTCAATTTTGCTGTTTACGGTAGTTTCGCTGGACTCCTCGGAATTGTAAATCGAATTGATTTTTACGTTCAGCTCGATATCCGTGGAAGCCACGCGGATGAAAGGAATGGGCACGATGGTCAAAAGGGGCACCTGCAAGGTCATATCCTGGAAGACTGCGGGTGTAGCCGCGGTCGCCTTTTTCTTGTGAATGGTGATTTTAGCTTCGACGTCCGCCTCGCCTTCGCCTTTACCCTTGGCGGTAATCTTTACCTGCTTATCGCCGTCAATCTTTTCGCTTCCGCTCACGACCATTGCCGCGGCAATGGTACCTTCCGAATCGACTACGAAGTTCAGGACGACGCCGTCTGCGCCTTCCACCTTATATCCGCCGCCGTTGAGTTCGCTTTCAACAAAGCCTCTGCCGCCGTTTTCAATCGTGCAATAGCACTGCTCGGGAGTGCCCGGCTGATAGGGCGCTATTTCCTTGGGATACTTGAAATCGACGTATACCGGTCTTACGGCGTTGCCGTGTTCGTCATTCTGAAAGCCGACGCTCTTTATAAAATTTACCGTCGTCAGAGACGAATTGTTTTGCGCGCTTACAACTGCGTTGAGCGCGCCGCCTAAAATTTTGTCAAACGCTATGCTTGACATTTCCTGTGCGGGATTAAACATTTGATTTTTCCTCCAATTTTTTTACTGCTTTCCGGATAGCGTCTTTAATTTAACTTTCAAAAGTGCCACACGCTTGCGACAATAAAAAAACTCCCGACGAAAATTTTCGTCGGGAGTTACTCCTTTATCCGTTTATTTAGTTTTAATCTATATCGATTACGTTGTCGTCCGTATCGTCCTCTGCCGTAAAGTAAGTTTTCTTTTTCAGCTTCCTTAACCCCACTGAAATTGCAATTACTATAAAAATGATAATAAAAGCAAACACGCCCGCGCCAACCGAAACGAGCACTATACCCGCAACGCGCAAGCTTCCGCCCGCAATTAAAAACCCGATGCCCGTGCCCAGGCAAGCTAAAATTACGCAGCAAGTTATAACCAGCAAGACGTTACACAGCACGTTGTGCCGCTTTCTGCGTTTGTCTTCCAGTTGCGGATTTCCGCCCATCTTCCGAAAGGCTATATATAATATCTGTAACAATACTTCAATAATATCTTCCATAAAATGATTAAATCAATTATCCAAATCGAAGTCGACCGCGCCGCTTTGAGTGTTATAGAGCGCGCCCGTAACTTCCAGTCCTTCCGTTTTGCATATCAGCCTTTGAATTTTCGCAACGCTTTGCTTTACGTTGAGGATAGCCGCTTTAACCGCGTCCTCCTCCACCCCGATAGCCTGCCTTATTTCGTCGGTGATAAATCGAACGAAGCCGCCGTTTTGCTTTGCTGCTGCGCCCACCGCACCGCACATGGTATGCCCCAGCACGACTACGAGTTTGCAGCCGAGGTGCTCCACAGCGTACTCTATACTGCCCAGCTGGTGGTTGTCTATGACGTTGCCCGCAACGCGGATAACGAACAAATCGCCTATTCCCGCCGAAAAGATACATTCGGGAATAACTCTGGAATCAGAACAGCCGACTATTACGGCGTAGGGCTTTTGCCCGTTCTTACACGTGTAAAGTCGTTTTTCGGGCGAAATATCGCCTGCGCCCTTTACCGAATTTACGTAAATTTTGTTTCCTTCCTTTAAACGCTCCAACGCGTTTAAAGCCGATACGTATTTTTCCTGCATAATATACTTAGATTTTATTATTCTATAACGATAGTAAAAGTTAACGTTGCGGAATTGCCCGTTCTGTCAACGGCTTCGATAGTGTGTGCGCCCTCTTTCAAAGTTTCAATCATGCTTAAATATATTTCGCCGTTATGATATATAGCTACCGATTTAACAACGTCGTTATCCGTAACGGTCAGCAAAGACAATAAGTCGTAAACTCTCGCTCCCTGTTCCAACGTAACGGTATCGTCATTTAAACCTTCCAACAAAATTTCCGGCACTTCGATATCCGTACAGGATACCACCAATTTTAAAACGTTATCTTCTATTATCGGTTGATAGTCGCATAAGCAGCCATTTGCTTCTTTTTCGCATGAGCTATGAGTTCCGGAACTTAATTCTGCGCTTTCATAGCTTGAACAAACGACGTCGCACAATTTGCTTTCTTTTACCAAAACGTATCCAAGCGTTAAGTTTACCGTACTATATGGTTTAACGTCTTTATCCTGCAAAACAAATTCGGACATATCGTAACTGCCGCTTAGCATTAACGTCAAATCGTTTCCCGTATATACTGCGTAATTTGTCAGCAGAGTATAATTTATATTGTTTTCGTCGTCGTAAAGGACCAAACCGATAGAATATTTTGCATTTTTCTCCAACAAAATATCTGATTTAATCGTTGCCGTAACTTCTACTGTCAATACGTTATCTTCAAGCGCGGTGGTTTCGTCAAAATTTTCAAACGTTATTGCGGTTGAAATTGCGCTCTTGTTTAAATCATTGACCTTCAACTGTTTTGCTTCGGTGTTTATTGTATAATATAAGTTTTCAACTTCCTTCGTCAAAGAAATGTCTTCAATAAATTCTTTTGAAATTTTTGTTAAAAATAAGTCCAAATTACTTTCAAACGCATATTCGTCATTCAATTCGCGACATATTGCGGAAGAATAAGTTGAAATCGTTTGGTCAGAAATGCCGATATTACTTGCAAAATACGATAAGAAACTGCTTACGTTCCAGGGAATCAACTCGTATATTTCATTCTGATAATCGGATGAAGAGCAAACTGTTTCTCTTACCGCCCTTGAAACCTCGTCCCGGTTTTTGTTGTGATTGCACTTATAAACCAACAGCCCCGAATCAATAATTCTGTTATAACAACGGGTGCACACGGTATTCGATGAAGTGCCGTTCATGCCCATGACTTGTCTCGTATGGTATTTACTGTTTTTAAAACTTTTTATAATCGTATCTTTGGATAAATCGTATTCTCCTAAATGAAACATATTTTTTAAGGAAATGTTGTCAGAACTGTTTTCCTCGTCGTAATAGTCCCATGCGTCGACAAAATAAATTGCGTCGTTTTCTTGTTTTAAGTAATAGGCTAAATTGGTAGTGTTTATATCGGAAAAATAATCGGTATTTGAATTTTGTTCTATTTTAATAAGCTCTACATTTTGGGAATCGGTGTAATTCAGTTGAACGATCTTCTTCATTACGCCGCCCTCGCGGTAGGTGTCTAAATCCAATGCCCTTCTGATATTCCCGCCAGGATTATTCGTAATTTTATCTTCATAAGTTTGAACTTCTTTTCTTATAACGCTTTGAATTTTTGTCGTAGAGGTGTCCTGTATATTCATTAAATACTGACATTGAACGGGGTAAAAATCTTTATTGAATCTTGCAAAATCGACCACGGAACATTCAACGACTTCTTTATTGTTTTCGTCGTAATAATAGTTTACCTGCATAATTTGACACTGGTCAATATCGTCGTCATAATAGGTGCTGTAAATTTTGTCCTCATCTGAAACGTAAGCCCCGCAAGTGTGATACCAAGTCATTCGCGTAACGCTTATTTTTTGGGAATTTGCGTCATAATCGATTTTATAGTAATAGTTGTTGTAGCCGTCTTGAGCGTGTTGCGCCTCAAAGTATCTGGGCAGTTGAAACCATTCACCGAAGACGGGCACCATATCCAGGACTGTGTAAATCTCTTTTTTTATCTCTAAAATATCGGTATCTGACCTTACCGCCGTCCCCGTAATAATAGCCAATTCGTCTGCGATGCTTTGATAATCCTGCAAGTCAAAGGATAAATCCGTTAAATATTCAGATTGGTCAGGTGTTGCCGAAGTTAAACGTACTTTTTGCGCACCGCTTGCCAACAAATTTAAATTGGGCAAATACTGTGCTTTTTCAACGCGGCTTTTAACAGTCATGCCTGTTGCAAAATCGTACTTGAATTTCTCTCCGTTTTTTAAAATGAAACACCCGCCGAACCCGCCGATGCACAAAACCAAAGCCAGGACGAGGGTAATAATTTTTCCCACCGTTGACTTAAAAAATTTTACCATTAATTTCTCCGTGAATTATATGATACTGTAATTATATCATACTTTTTTGAATTTGTGTTATAAAAAATAAATTTATATCGCCCTCTCCTCCGCCGCCTTGCAGGAATATACACTTGTTCATTTTAGTTTGGTTTTTGTATTATATCAAAAAGAGAGCCGTTATTTTGTATAACGGCTCTCTTATTCAATTTAAATTTACTTCCCGAATTTATTGATATCAAAGTGCGTAGTATCGCCCAATTCAATCGTTTCGCATTCGATTATTACACCTTCCTCGGCAAGTAAAGGAACTTTATTAACCACGTCAATTATTGCCTTTTCGGCGTCCTCGAACGTTGCGTTTTCGTTCATAAAGCCTATATCCGTCGGCTTGCGGTGCACGAAACCGTGTGCCCTTAACACTTCAATCATTTCGGCATATTCGAATATAGGGTTGGGCGTATGCTTTCTCAGTTTGCTTTCGTCGATTTTTATATTTAAACTTAACCTCATTTTATCTCCTTATAAAGTAATACCCTAAGACGAGCCTAGGGTATTATCTCTTTTATTTACTTACTTTCTGGGGTTGGAAATGTTTGCCTGAGCCGCTGCGAGGCGTGCGATGGGCACGCGGTAAGGCGAGCAGGAAACGTAGTCCAGACCGATCTTGTGGCAGAACTCGATGGACGAAGGGTCGCCGCCGTGTTCGCCGCAGATACCGCAGTGAAGCGCTTTGCGTTCGCCCTTGCCGAGCTTAACGGCGGTTTCCATAAGCTTGCCGACGCCTATCGTATCCAGACGGCTGAACGGATCGCTTTCGTAAATCTTACCCGCATAGTACGAAGGCAGGAATTTGCCCGCGTCGTCACGCGAGAAGCCGAAAGTCATCTGCGTCAAGTCGTTGGTGCCGAAGCAGAAGAACTCCGCTTCCTTTGCAATCTCGTCCGCGGTGAGCGCCGCACGGGGAATTTCTATCATGGTGCCGACTTCGTATTTGAGGTCAACGCCCGAAGCCTTGATAACCGCGTCGGCGGTTTCAACGACCGTCTTCTTTACGAACGCAAGCTCCTTAACCTCGCCAACGAGGGGAATCATAATTTCGGGAACGACCTTCCAGTCCTTGTGCCTCTTCTGCACTGCGATAGCCGCCTTGATGACCGCGTTGGTCTGCATAACGGCGATTTCAGGATAGGTTACGGTAAGACGGCAGCCGCGGTGACCCATCATGGGGTTGAACTCGTGGAGGTCGCTGATAATCTGCTTAATCTGCGCAACCGTCTTGCCCTGCGACTTTGCAAGCGCCGCAATATCAGCCTCGTCGGTGGGAACGAACTCGTGAAGAGGAGGGTCAAGGAAACGAATGGTTACGGGCTGACCTTCGAGTGCTTCCATAAGTCCTTCGAAGTCCGCCTGCTGCATGGGCTCGATTTTAGCGAGCG
>CAMWHW010000009.1 GCA_947174175.1 uncultured Clostridia bacterium
TCGCTATAATTACGATATAGCAGGTGATACGCACCTGGTTGGGTATAACCTTTCTCAGCGCGGATATTATCATATTGCTGAGCGTGAGTACCACCAGAACGCAAAGTCCCATGCCCGCCGCGCTGGTTGCCGAGCTTTTAATCATTGCAAGGGTGGGGCAGGTGCCCAGCACTAACATAAAGGTGGGGTTTGAAAAGATAATGCCGTCTAAGGTAATTTTCTTGTACTTATTCATTTCAGTTGCCCTCCTTTGCCGCGTTTATTATGGTGTCGTAGTTAGCCAGTGCGAACGCCGCCGCGTTGTAGCATCTTTCGTTGGACTTGGTGGCGCCCGTATTGAGTACGCCGCCCGCGTTGTTTAAATAGCCCTGAACGTCCGCAAGGGTTTTGCCCGTAAGGTCCTTAGCTGCCTGCGCCATCTGGCTTGCGTAGCTGCCCGTACTGCCGTTGACGTCTATATTGTACGCGGTTATCTTCTTGGTGCCGTCAACCTTTATAGTAAAGGTGAAGCGGTCGGGGTCGGAGCTTGCGCTCGTTATTATCTTGTATTCGATTTCTTCGCCGTTTACCGTCCATTCGGTTTGCTTTAAGTCAATAAGTTCGGAGTATTCGTAGCTTACTATTTCCGCACCGCTTGCATAAGCTTTTACGAACTCAACCGCACCGTTTACGCAGTTGCATATTGCGGTGAGGGAGTAGGAAGCGCCCGTGCCTATATATTCGTCGCTCGTCTTATCGCCGTAGGTGAATATCTTGCCGTCGGTATATTCCTCGCCGAACAAGTCGTAAACGTCCGAACCTATATTTCCAACAAGCTCCGCAGCGTCCGCTACCGCATAGCGTAATACTTTACCGATACCCGTTACGGTTGAACCCTGCATTTCGACTGCTATCCAGCAGGTAATGTCGCCGCCGTAACCGCGGGAAGCCGCCTGAACAAGATAATCTTCTTTTTCCTCTATATACCACAGCTTCTGTATGGTTGCGCCGCTTACGTTCGTATTCTTATCGCTTAAATCCTGCTCGGTTGCGGTCACCGTTTCTCCGCCGTAAACCGCGCCTATCTTGCGGTTGAAGCGTTCCTCGTCGGTTACCTCCAAAAAGCCCCATGCGATTGAAAGTAATATGCCGCTGACGAGCAGTACGCACAACAGCACGGCTATGCACTTAAAGGCGGTACTCTTAAAAAACTGCTTTACAGTCATCTTATTTGCCCTCCTTTTGCTTTTTTACTTTCTTATAGCCGAAGGGCTTTCTTACGATATACGTATCGATGAGGGGTACCAGCAGGTTCATAATCATAATTACGAAGGATACGACCTCAATCTTGGTAAGGTATCTTAAAACCGCCGTAAGCACGCCGAGCGCAACGTAATAAACTATCTGTCCGTAAACGCCCTTGGGTGAAGTTACGTAGTCGGTAGCCATGAATATCGCGGCAAACATAAGTCCGCCCGACATTGCAAAGTCAAGGAAGAGGTTGATTTCGAACGACTTGGAGCCGATAGCCGCAAGGCATACCGAGAGGAAGCTTGCAATTACTATGAACAGTAAGGGCTGCCACCATTTAATGACTCTGCGCACTACCAGATATAAGTATCCGACGATAAGTGCAAGCGTGCACGTCTCGCCTATACAGCCCGCAACGCCAGTGCCCAGGAACAGGTCCAGAAGCGAAACGTAGCTTCCCGCGTTTGCTCCGCTTCCCGCCGCGGGAAGAAGTCCCGCAAGATTGGTTGCGCCCGTAAAGATTATACTGCCGTTGCCGATAGGTCCTATCGCGCAGGCGGTGTACGCGGTAATCGAGAAGCTTATAAACATAAATATTCTTCCCGTTGCCGCGGGGTTGACGAGGTTTTTACCCGTGCCGCCGAACACCATCTTTACGATTGCTATCGAGAAGATTGCACCTATAAGCACCTGATACCACTGTGCCGTGGGGGGAAGTATCAGCGCAAGGATAAGTCCCGTCACTACCGAGGTGTAGTCAAACTGTTTCCACCATTTCTTGCACACCTCGCCCGCGTGACTGCACTTGTCGGAAAAGCCCTTGTTCGCAATAAAGAAGTACACGAACTCGGTTGCCACCGCCGCAAGCACGGAGGTTATTTCCAGCACGAACGCGTTCAGTCTGAAATACACTATCGCCATAACCGCCGCAGGAATAAGCGCGATTATGACGTCAAGCATAATGCCCTTGGTCGTCCGCTTGGATTTAACGTGAGGAGGAGTGGATATTACTACGCTGTTATCCATTTTTGGTCTCCTTTTCGTTTTTTTCTGTATCTTTGGGTTTCTCTGCTTTGCCGTCCTCGGTCAGGGGAACGGTAGGCGCCGAGCTGCCCTTCTGGTCGACGGGCTTGACCGCGGGCGCGGGTACGCCCTTGTTGCGCATATAAGCCTTGGTCTTTCTTATCGCCTGAATAAGGGGGCGTTTTGCGGGGCATGTGTATTCGCACGCGCCGCATTCGATGCACGCAAGCGTGTTGCCCAGCTTTGCCGCCGCCTCGAAGTTGCCCGCCGCCGAATAGAACGCCGTCTGCATGGGCATCAGGTGCATGGGGCAGACGTCCGCGCACATTCCGCAGTTGAGGCAGGGGGTAGGCTCCTCGGCAGCCGCTTCCTTTGCGGTCATAAGCAGCACGCCAGAAGTCGTCTTGTGCGTGTACACGTCGTATGTGGCAAGCGCAAGTCCCGTCATAGGTCCGCCCTGAACTACTTTCCTGGGCGGTTCGCTCTCGCCGCCGCAGTAGTCTACTATTGCCTTTACGGGGGTGCCGACCTTTACCCAAAGGTTCTTGGGCTGTTTAACGGCTCCGCCCGAAACGGTTAAAATTCTCTCGTAAAGGGGCTTGCCCTTTTCAACCGCCTCGCACACCGCAAACGCCGTTGCAACGTTCTGCACTACAACGCCGCTGTCCGCAGGCAGTTTGCCTATTCCGACCTTTCTGCCCGTGGTCACGTATATAAGGTGTTTTTCGCTTCCCATAGGGTACTGCTTTTTAAGTATAACGGGCTGAATATCGTCGTACTTTTCAAACGCCGCAATGCAGTCGGGCTTGTTTGCCTCTATGCCGATTATAATCTTGTCCACGCCAAGCGCTTTGGCAATAAGCCGCGCGCCGCGCGCAATCTCGTCGGTGTTTTCAAGCATAAGCCTGTGGTCGCAGGTAAGATAGGGTTCGCACTCCGCGCCGTTCAAAATCAGCGTATCGACGGGCGTTCTAGGCGCAACCTTAACCGCCGCGGGGAAGCCCGCGCCGCCCAGACCTACTATGCCGCAGTCCTTTATGCGCTGTTTTATTGCCGCCGCGTCGGGGTCGGTTAAAGGGGGCAGATAGGCCTTTTCGCCGCTGCCGTCGCCCTTAATTACGATATAGGTCTCCGTGCCGCCGTTCGCACCCGTAAGGGGCTTGATATCAACTACCTCGCCCGCAATGCTTGCAAAGACGTCCGAAGATATGGCGCCGTCGGCCTTGGCTATCAGTTCGCCCTCTTTGACTTTCTTTCCCTTTTCAACGCAGACCGCCGCGGGTTTGCCCAGCGATTGCGAAAGGGAGATATAAACTTCCTCCGGCGCGGGCATTATCTCCTTAGCAATTCCGCACGCAAGCGACTTTTTGTCGTGAACGTGTATGCCGGCGAAGAAAGGTTTGCCTTTAATTGCTTTCAATTGTTCCCTCCTCAATATTTTTTTGTTGATTATTATTCGTTAAGCTGGTGACGCGCGTAAAAACTTTGGTCGGTACGCGCTTGACTATCAAGGTTACCGCCGCGCCTATAAACGCGCCGGACAGCACTCCCAGAAGTATAAGATAGGGTGCGTAGTAAAATGCAAGCGGCGTCGAAGATAAAAGCACGAACACCGCGTTCTGCGTAAAGTTGTGGAAAGCCGCGGCAACCACGCTCACGCAGATAAGCGAAATTTTCGGGTGCACGCAGTAAATAAGTATGGAGCTGACCGCCATCGAAACCACTCCGCCCGTAAAGCTGTACAAAACGGCGGAAAGGTTGCCAGCAAACACCGCGCCCAGGACGGTGCGAACGCCGACTATAATAAACGCTTCCAGCGGTGAAAACATAACCAGTGCTATAAACGAAAAGGCGTTTGCAAGCCCCAGTTTAGCCCCCGGAATAAGCAGAGGGGGAAACAGGTTTTCTATTAAGAAAGTTATCAGACTAAGCGCCGTCAGCACGCCCAGCACGGCAAGTTTCTTTGCCGTAAAGCGTTTTTCACCCATATATACCCAATTATATACTATTTTTCTTAAATAGTAAATAGCGCGCGCGAAAATTTAGCTGAAAAATATTAATGATTTGTTGCCGCCGCGCGTATTGACAAAGTGCGCCCGAAATATTATAATGTCGTGTGGAAAAATAAAAAGGAGATAAGGTATGGAATACGAATACAAGCGCAGAAATTGTTACAAGGAGGCGGACGAAAAGGAGCTTAAAGCCATCTTCGATTACGCGGAAGGCTATAAAGACTTTTTATACACTTCCAAGACCGAGCGCGGCGCAACGGCTACCGCAAAAAAGCTGTGCGAGGCTAAGGGTTACAAGCCCTATACGTTCGGCGACAAGATAAAGGCGGGCGACAAGCTTTACTTCGTAAACCGCGACAAAAACATATTTATTATCAGAGTGGGCACCAACGACGTTGCAAAGCACGGCGTAAAGATTATGGCGGCGCATGTCGACAGCCCCCGTCTTGACTTAAAGCCCAATCCTCTGTTCGAAGACGGCGGAATGGCGTTTTTAAAGACGCACTACTACGGCGGAATCAAAAAGTACCAGTGGCCGACCATTCCCCTTGCGCTGCACGGCGTGGCAATGCTTCCCGGCGGCAAGCGCGTGGACGTCTGCATAGGAGAGGACGAGGGCGACCCAATATTCTATATATCCGACCTTTTGCCCCACCTTGCGCAGGAGCAGAGCTCCAAGCCCCTCGGCAGTGCAATCAGCGGCGAAAACCTTAACGCCGTAATTACGTCCATTCCCGACGGTGACGACGACGCGGGAGTTAAGAGCGCGGCTTTAAAACTTCTGCACGACAAATACGGCATAACCGAAGTCGATTTTCAGACCAGCGAACTGTGCTTTGTTCCCGCAGGCAAGCCCCGCGACGTAGGGCTGGACCGCGCGCTCATATCGGGCTACGGTCACGACGACAAGGTGTGCGCTTATCCCGAAATGACGGCGCTTTTCGACTGCAATTCCAAGGATACGCTTATCGCCGTTTTCGCCGACAAGGAGGAGACGGGAAGTAACGGCGTAACGGGTATGCAGTCGCGCGTTATACTCGATCTGATAGAGTGCGTTTCGCGCGCGCTGGGTGCCGACCCCGTGATTGTAAGATACAATTCCAAATGCGTTTCCGCCGACGTCACCGCGGCCTACGACCCTGCATATTCAGACGTTTACGAAAAGCGCAACGCTTCGTTTATCCACTGCGGCGCATCGCTCACCAAGTATCACGGTTCGCGCGGCAAGAACTCCACCAACGACGCTTCCGCCGAAATGGTGGGATACCTTCGCGACGCCTTCGACAAGGCTGGCGTTATCTGGCAGACGGGTGAGCTGGGCAAGATAGATATAGGCGGAGGCGGCACCGTTGCAATGTACATTGCCAACCTCGGCATAGACACCTGCGATATGGGCGTTCCCGTGCTTTCCATGCACGCGCCCTACGAGGTCGTTTCCAAAGCAGACTTGTACTCTATGCACAAAGCAATGGTTGCTTTCTGCGAAGCATAAAATTACTTTTTGAAAATAATAAGCGCCCCGCGCAAAACCTGCGCGGGGCGCTTTTTTTCTTTATTAACCCCCGAATATGGCTTTAAGAATCAAGCCGAAAATAAAGGTTGCGGTGGCGCCTATAAGGCCCAAAAATATCTTGTAAAGGACGTCCTGCCGTCTCTGTTTTTCCTTGCGCTTGTAGGCAAGTCCGCTCTCTTTAAGCGAAATAACGTACATCTTTTCGCCCTTGCGTTCGGAAGAAATCACGTCCAGATATCCGTCGGTCTGCAATGCGTAAAGGGCGTCGTCCAGGCGTTCGTAGCTGTACTTTCTGCCCGCGGGAAGAATACTCATAATATCCAGCGGAGAGATAAGACAACCGTCCGTGCCGTCGCAGAGGCAGTACACGGCGCGCATCACGTCGTTTTCACAGCGGCTCAGCATATCACAGCACCGCCCCCAAAACGGCGGCAACGCAGCCGCCCACGGCTCCGCCCGCGAATGCGCACAGCGCCGATATAGCGTAAAACTTTTTCGGGATAGAGGGAGTATCGTATACGGCAACCGTATCTGCTGCGGCGTCTTCTGCCGCGGGTTCTTCCTTTATGACCGGCTCGTATCTTCTATACGAGCATATGCAAAAGGCGTTGCCGCGCGCGTACTTGACGTCGATATATCCGCCGCCCGTCAGATTTTTAAGCGCGGCTTCCAGCGTTTCGCGGTTGCGCATATCCTCGGGCAGTGCGTCCAGAAGTTCCTCTTCGTAAAAGATTTTATATCCGCCCGTGCCTGCCTCGCACAGTTGGGCGGAAAGATTGGTGCAGATTTCTTCCATTTACTTTTAATAATGGAACAAAACGCGCGTTTTTATTCGCTTTAAAGGCTATTTGGCGGAAGCGGAAAGAACCGTTCACACGACGAAGACTATTATGCCCGCCGCCATGACGCCGTAGCTTAAAAATCTTATTATTTTACACGCCTTGTTTTCGCCGTGCTTTTTCTGTCCGTTAAGAAAGGAAACGCAGGCAAGTTCGGAAATCATACTCGATATCAGCAGATATACGCCCGCGCCCTTAATAGCAAACGAAATGCCGAAAAGCACGCACCCGATTGCAAAGCACGCTATGGCAATATAAAAGCAGATAAGGCTGTTCTTGCCGCCGTTTTCTTCGGGCTGTTCCTCGGTTTTTTCTTCCTGTTCTTTTAAGTCTTTGTCACTCATCGCATCTGTCCTCCGCGTGTGCGTTCGGCGCAACTAAAATGGTTTTGAAATCTGTGTAAACAGCAAAGCCCGCGTGCGCGCCGTTGGGCTTTTTAACATATTTTTTTAAGGTGAAATCAACGGGCACTTTGTCCTTTTCGCGCGCCTCCGAATAGTAGGCGCACACCTCCGCGGCAAACTTTATAACCTCGTCGCCAGCGCTCTTTCCGTCGGTTAAAATGCCGACGTGGGAGGAGTGGAATGTCTTTGCGTGCAGCCATATATCCGCGGGCGCAAGCCCTTTGGTAAGTCTGTCGTTCTGCAAATTGTTCCGTCCGCAAATCACGGTAAAACCTTCGCAATTAAACTTGCGGAAGGGGCTTTCCGCCGCCGTGTTTTTACCCTTCTTTTTGCCGTCGGTCTTTGGTGCGGGAATAAGCGAAAGGGAGATAAGTTCTTCCTCGGTTTCCGCAAGGTCGCAAAGATTTTCGGCGGCGTTAAGGTTGCCCGATATGCTTTTAAGATAGGCAAGCTTTTGCTCGCTTTCGCTCTTCTGCGCGGTAAGATTTTGCGCCGTGCGTTTAAGCTTGGCGTACTTCTTGTAATACTTCTGCGCGTTCTGCGCGGGAGTAAGCCTGCTGTCAAGTTCGACGGTGATTTTGGCGCAGTTCTCGTCGTAATAATTTACCGCCTCGAACGCGCTCATTCCCCGTTCAAGGGCGTATATATTGGCGGTAATAAGCTCTCCGCGCAGTTTTACGTCCTCACATTTGTCACATTCGGCAAGCTTTTCGTATATGCCCGCAAGCCTCTTTTCAACCTTCTTTTCAGCGGAGGACAGCGCGGAAACCAGCCTGCGCTTTTTGTCCGCAAACAGCTTTTTGCTTACCGCAAAATCGTAAAATTCCGCCTGCGCTTTCAACAGGCTTTCGCACGGTTTTGCGCCCTCGGTTGCGCGCGCCTTAAAGTCTGCGGCTTCGCCTCCGCGGTATAAAACGCAGGGGGTGTATCCGGCGTCGTTGATATATGAATATACCTGCTCCGCCGTAGCGTTTTCGCCGTACAAAGCGGCAATATCGTCGGCGGTTACGTAGGCTATACCAGCAACGCGGTCGGCAATAAATTTCGCCAAATCGCCAGTCCTGTTTTCGAACAAAAGCTTTAACGCGTTTAAGTCGGTCGGGTCGGCTTTGTCCTGCTTTTCGGGCAGAAGATATTTTGCTCCGCCAAGGGTAACGCGCCGCGCGCCCGTTTCCAGCGAGGCGGTTTTCAAAGCGCCGACAATAACTCCGTCCCTGGTTAAAACAGCGTTGGAGTACTTGCCCATAATTTCGAGGTATAGCCGCATATCGGCAATTTCGAATTCGGAAAAGCACTTGAAATCGAAGTAAATAACCCTCTCGAAATCAACCTGTTTAACGGCGGTAATTTCGGCGTTTTGCAGGTGCTTTCTGAGCAGCATACAGAAGTTGGGCGCAACCTTGGGGTTGGGCAGTTCGCATCTTTCGCCAGCGCTCACCCTGCAATATTTTGCCGAAAGGTCTATATCCAGTTTAACCGTGCCCGAACGCGTGTATATTAAAAGGGAAAGCATGTCCTTTGCGGGCTGATTTATTTTGGAAATTTTTCCGCCCGTGAATAAAGTTTCAAGCTCCTTTACGACGTATCGCAAAGTAAACGCGTCCTGTGGCATAGTCGATACCTTTCAAAGCAAAAGTTTTTACCTTGCCATTATATCCCAAAAAAAATAAAAAGTAAATTGTATACGGTCTTAAAAACGCTTTTCAAAATAAAAGAATTGTGTTAAAATATTATCCGTTATAAAATAATCGGTATTTTCAATCAGGAGAACATCAATGAACTACACTTTCGAAGCATCTGAAAAAAGCACAGTCAAGCTCGTTATAAATTTCACGGGTGAAGAATGGAAGAGCGCAATCGATCAGGCGTATCTGAGAACGCGCGGCAAGTATGCCGTTCCCGGTTTCAGAAAGGGCAAGTGCCCCAAGCCCGTAATCGAAAACTACTACGGTAAGGCCGTTTTCTTTGACGACGCTTTCAACGTACTCTATTCCGAGCACTATCCCGTAATCATCGAAAAGGAGAGCGCGAACTTCACCGCAGTCGGCGCACCCGAACTTTCGGTGGACGAGCTCACGGACGAGAAAGTCGTTCTCACGGCGATAGTTCCCGTAAAGCCCGAAGTAAAAATCGGCAGCTACAAGGGTTTAGAAATCAAAAAGTATGAATATAATGTGACCGAAGAGGAAATAAAGACCGAGGCGGATAAAATTCTTCTGCGCGAGGCTAAGACCGTAGAAGTCACCGACAGAGCGTGCAAGAGCGGCGATACCGTAAATATCGACTTTGCAGGTTCGGTTGACGGCGAACTGTTCGCGGGCGGCTCCATGGAGCATTACGACCTCGAACTGGGCAGCGGCTCTTTTATTCCCGGTTTCGAAGACCAGGTTGCGGGCATGAAAATAGGCGAGGAAAAGGACATCAAGGTGACCTTCCCCGCGGACTATCAGGCAGACAATTTAAAGGGTAAGGAAGCAACCTTCCATATCAAGCTGCACGCCATCAAGGGTAAGGAGCTTCCCGAACTCACCGACGAATACGTAAAGAAGCACGCAGGCAGCGAGACGGTAGCGGCTTATATGGCAAGAGTCAAGGAGCGTCTTGAAAACAAGGCTAAGAACGACAGCCGCGACCAGACCGAGAACAGCATTTTACAGGCAATCTGCGCAACCTGCGAGTGCGAAATTCCCCAGGCAATGATAGACGGCGAAGTGGACAATATCGTTCAGGACTTCGCGCAGAGACTTGCATACCAGGGCTTGCAGCTTAAAGACTATATCCAGTATATGGGTCAGACCATGGAACAGTTCAGAGCGCAGTTTGCAGAGCAGGCAAGAAGCCGCGTGCTCACCCAGCTCGTAATCGAAAAGATTATAAAGGACGAAAACATAACCGCAACTCAGGAAGAGATTGAAGCCAAGATTGCAGAGCAGGCGGCTTCGGTTGAAAAGTCGGTTGATGATTACAAGAAGACCCTCGATTCGAGAAGAATGGAGTATATCGCAAACGATATAGTAATCACCAAACTCTTCGACTTCCTGTCGGCAAACAACAAGCTGGTTGCTTGAATTTAACCGTTTTTAATAGTTGAAAATATCCTGATGCGGCGGCTTTACTTATTCAATTGTTTTGCCGCCGTAAAAATAATTATCGTTAAAAATCAAAAAGGAGAAGTGAACAATGGCAAACGAAAAGAATGCGCTTATCCCCTATATCGTGGAGCAGACCTCGCGCGGAGAGCGTTCATACGACATTTATTCCAGACTTCTGGAAGACAGAATTATATTTTTGAGCGGTGAGATTGACGACGCGGTTGCAAACACGGTCGTAGCTCAGCTCATCTACCTTGAAGCCAAAGACCCTTCCAAGGATATAAATCTGTATATCAACAGCCCCGGCGGCTCGGTTTCCGCAGGTCTTGCAATCTACGACACGATGAACTATATCAGGTGCGACGTTTCCACCATATGTATAGGTATGGCGGCTTCCATGGGCGCGTTCCTTTTATCCAGCGGCGCAAAGGGCAAAAGGTTTGCTCTCCCCAACAGCGAGATTATGATTCACCAGCCCCTCGGCGGCGCTCAGGGTCAGGCAAGCGATATAAAGATTGCCGCGGAGCACATTTTAAAGACCAAGAAAAAGCTCAACTCCATACTCGCGCAGAACAGCGGCAAGCCGTTGGAGCAGATAGAGCGCGACACCGACAGAGACAACTATCTGTCCGCGGAAGAGGCGCTTAATTACGGTCTTATAGATAAAGTCTTCTTCAAGAGATAATTTTTCTTAAAATCGGTCAATAATCAATATCGAAGCGCCGACAGGTGAAAATTTTGGTCGGCGCTCGGGAGTTTAAATGAAAAATCAGAAATTCTGTTCGTTCTGCGGCAAGCCCGAAGATCTTGTCAAAAGGCTTATTGCAGGTCAGAACGATTCGTTCATATGCGACGAGTGCGTGGAAATTTGCAGGGATATGATTCGCGATACGGTGGAAGATTCCGTAGAGCCCGTGCCCCTCAAAAAACCTTCCGAGATAAAGGACGAGCTGGACAAGTATATCGTCGGTCAGGACGAGGCAAAAAAGGTGCTCTCCGTCGCGGTGTACAACCACTATAAGCGCATAAACAACAAGCTCAACAAGGATAGCGACCTTGACGAGGTCGAAATAGAAAAGAGCAATATTCTGCTTCTTGGTCCCACGGGCTGCGGCAAAACTCTGCTTGCCCGTACGCTTGCAAGAATACTCAACGTGCCCTTTGCAGCTACGGACGCAACCACCTTAACCGAGGCGGGCTACGTCGGCGAGGACGTTGAAAATATTTTGTTAAAGCTCATTCAGAACGCAGACTATAACGTTGAAAGAGCCGAACGCGGCATCATATATATCGACGAAATAGACAAGATAGCAAGAAAGAGCGAAAACGTTTCCATCACGCGCGACGTTTCGGGCGAGGGCGTTCAGCAGGCGCTTTTGAAGATTATCGAAAGCACGGTTGCAAACGTTCCCCCTCAGGGCGGCAGAAAGCACCCCCAGCAGGA
>CAMWHW010000010.1 GCA_947174175.1 uncultured Clostridia bacterium
CCCCGTGCCCGTGGCGGGCGAAGAGGCTTCGCAGAAGCTGAACGCTTTTGCTTCCGCTTTAAGCGCGCAGCTGGCTTCTTCGGAATACGCGCCCAAGGGCGAGGAGGGCGAAAAGGTCGACCCTCTGTACGCATCTCTGTCCGCGTTTGCAAACAGTCAGACCGTTCTTACGCAGAAGTATGAAAACGTAAGCGCGGCGGCTTACTACGGCAGTATAAACGGCACGTGCAGTGCGTTCGTCACCGACTGCGTAAAGGCGCTCGTCACCCAGTCGTACAACTGTATGATGGACGAATACGTAAGAAATTCGCTTGCAAGAATTTTCGGCATTAACCGTTCGGAATTCGGCGACAGTCCCGCCGTCGAAACGCCTTCGGATAGCGGAAACAACGACCCCCAAAACCCCAACAGCGGTTCCGAGGGTCCCGGCGACATAATATACGGAAGCGACGATTTGGTGCTTGACGTAGATACGGGCGAACTGGTGCCCTATGGCGTGCTTTTAAACAAGTATTACCTGGCGGTAACCGAGCACATTAATTCGGGCGCGTGCGGCGACGAAGTCGCAATGTATATAAGACAATACTTCAATCTTCTTAACAGCAAGATGGAAGAGAGCGAATAAAATTTTAAAAAAATTTCCGGGAGAAATATAAATGGCTAAAAAGAAAGGTACGGCAGAAGTTACTGTGGAAAGCGGCGAACAGCCCGTTGAGGAGACGGTTAAAGTTGCGGCGCCCGCTTCGGACGTTGAGCGAAACACCGAAAGGGTTAAGGCGTTCAGCCGCTCGATTGCAAAGGTAAGGGCGGAGCTTGCAAAGGACGTCGTAGGTCAGCAGGAAATTATCGACAACGTTCTGATAGCGATTGTCGCGGGCGGCAACGTGCTTTTGGAAGGCGTTCCCGGCGTAGGTAAAACCCGTCTGGTGCGCTCGCTCGGCAAGACGCTCGGTCTGCCCTTCTCGCGTATACAGTTCACGCCCGACTTAATGCCTTCGGACGTTACGGGTACCAACGTTATCGAAAAGGGTGCGGACGGCAAGATGAACACCGTGTTTCAGCGCGGCCCCATATTTGCCAACCTCGTGCTTGCGGACGAAATCAACCGTGCGACGCCCAAGACGCAGTCTTCGATGCTTGAAGTTATGCAGGAGCATAAAGTCACAATCGCAAAGCAGACCTATACTTTAAGCGAGCCTTTTTTCGTGCTTGCAACCGAAAACCCCATCGAGCAGGACGGTACCTACCCTCTGCCCGAGGCGCAGATGGACCGCTTTATCTTCAAGCTTATAGTCAAGTTCCCCTCCGTGCAGGAGCTTGCGGACATAGTCAATATGACGCAGATAACTCTGGACGAAACGGCGGAAGCGGTTATCGACGGCGAAACGGTTATGGAGATGCGCAGCCTTGCAAAGTGCGTGCCCGTAATCGACGACGTTTTAAAGTACGCGGTAAACCTCGTTTCCAATTCCCATCCCGAACTCGAAAAGACTTCGGAGACGGCTAAAAAATATATCAAGTACGGCGCTTCGCCCCGTGCCGCGCAGGCGCTTATTACCGCCGCAAAGGTAAGGGCTTTAATGAACGGCAACTACAACGTTTCCTACGAGGATATCGACGCGCTTGCCTGCCCCGTACTCCGCCACAGAATAAAGGTCAACTACACCGCGGTAAACGAAAAGTTAGGCGTGGACGACGTTATCGAATTGTTGGTTGCTGAAAATAAAAAGAAGTCTTAATACGGAAAATACGATAAACGCACAATGGTAAAAACGGTTATTGACGAGGAGCTGTTGCAGCAGATTGAGCTGTTGCAGACTCTCATCAAAAATAACGTCGCGGGTATGTTCGGCGGAAACCATAAGAGTAAGACTTACGGTTCCTCGTGCGAATTTGCCGATTACAGGGAGTACACCCCCGGCGACGACATAACCAAAATCGATTGGAACGCATACGCCCGTTTCGAAAAGCTTTACACAAAGCTCTTTCTGGACGAAAGGCAGATGCACACCCGCATCTATATAGACGCGAGCAATTCAATGGGTTACGGTAAGGGAAAAAAAGACGAACAGGCGCTTAAAATAGCGGCGGCGTTCGCCTATCTTTCCGTGTGCGAAATGGACAAAGTTTCCGTGTATACCGTGCGCGACAAACAGCTTGAAGCCGTAATAAGCGGCATGCTGGGTAAGGAAGCTTATATCAACGCGATAGGCGCGCTCAACTCGGTTGAGTTTTCGGGCGACAGCTATATAAGCGACGCCATAGTGCCTTCGACGGTGGGCTACGGCGACGGTATGTCCATTATCATTTCCGACTTTTTAACCGACAATAATTACGAGGCGGCTATCGACCACCTTGCGGGCAAGAAGAGGCACGTCCTTTGCGTGCAGGTGCTTTCCAGAGAGGAATTAAATCCGAAAGCACGCGGAAAAATGCACTTCTTCGACAGCGAGGATACGGGCAGATATTACCGCAAGAATATCACGAGGGAGATTGCGCAGGCGTATAAAAAAGCCGTGGAATACGCCACGGGCAGAATACGCGAATACTGCGCGGCGCGCGGCGCGGACTATCTTTTGGTGTGCGCGGAGGACCCCGTAAGCAAACTGTTCTTTGAAAATCTTACGAGCGAGGGGGTAATAAAATGACGCTGTTACATCCTCTCGGACTGTTGGGTCTTTTAGCGATACCCGTCCTCGTTTTAATCTATATAATCAAGAGCAAGTACACCGAGCAGGTCATTTCCTCGACCTATCTGTGGACGCTGAGCGAAAGGTTTTTAAAGCGCAAAAACCCCGTCAGCAGACTGACGGGCATCATAAGCCTTATCTTGCAGATACTGGCGGTCATATTCATTTCGATTGCGCTTGCGCACCCCGTGTTTACGCTTCCCGGCAAGGCGAACGATTACTGCTTTATACTTGACGGTTCGGGCAGTATGAACGTCGTGCAGTCGGGCAAGACGCGTTTCGAGTCGGGCAAAGACTATATAAGCGGCGTAATATCTTCGGCGGCGGACGGCAGCACGTTCACGCTTATCACCACGGGCAACACCACCGACGTCGTGTTAAGACAGACCGACGACAAAAAGGCGGCGCTCAGGGGACTTGCGGGAACGGAAGCGGCTTTCGTATCCTCCGACTTCACGCAGGCGATTGCGGTTGCGCAGAACTTCTTCGACGAAAACCCCGCCTGCAAATTCTATTTGGTAACCGATAAGAATTACGAAATTATCGAAAACGCGGAGCTTATAAACGTTGCGGAAAGCGTGAGCAATTACGCGGTAAGCGACGTCAATTACGCGTTCGGTGCGAACGGCGGCGCGGTGGTTACGGGCAAGGCGTTCTCCTACGGCGGAGACGCGTCGATAACCGTGCGCCTCTTCGTTGACGACGGTGCGGCGGCGGTCGATTCGGTCAGCCTGGAACTGGTCAGATACGAGGGTAAGGAATTTAAGTTGGAGTGCGAAAGGGACGACTTTGCTTCGCTCCGCGTGGAGATAGCGCAGGACGACGACCTGCCTTTGGATAACAAAGTCGTAATGTACAACGCGCGCAGCGACGCGCAGTATAAGTCGCTGATAATAAGCGAAACGCCGTTCTTTTTAAATTCCGCGCTCGCTTCCATGGGCAATTTGCAGAGGGAAATAGTTTCCCCCGATAAGTATAACGAGGATATGAAGGGCTACGGACTGTACGTTTTCGAAAACTGTACGCCCGAAAAGATGCCCCAGGACGGCGCCGTGTGGTTTATCAACCCCGACAAGGGAGTGGACGGCGCGGGCTTTTCACGCCGCGACACGGAAGCTTTGAGCGGTACGGTGGAACTCGAACTCAATTCTTCCACCGCTTCCAGAGTGCGCAACCTTTTAAAGGGCACGGTCAAGGGCGACGCGACCAGTGTAAAGGAATACGTCAAGTGCGGACTATACCGCAGCTTTATAACGCTTATGTCCTGCAACGGCGATTCCGTAGTGTTTGCGGGTTCCAACGCCTACGGCAACCGCGAGGTAGTGTTTGCGTTCGATATGCACAAGTCGGACTTTGCGCTCTCCTATAACGGGCGCGTGCTCATGCACAATCTTATAGATTATACTTTCCCTGTCCTGGTCGACGGCGAAAACGCTTACTGCGGCGACGCGATTTCAGTAAACGTTCTTGCCAACTGTACGGGCATAAGGGTGGAAACGCCTTCGGGAAAGTCCGAATATCTTGATACTTCCGACGCGGTGAGCGAATACGAGCTTACCGAAGTCGGCGAATACGTTATAACCGCGACCGTCGGCAACAACCGTCAGAGCGCGAAAGTTTATTCCCAGCTTCCCGTAGCGGAACGCATAACCAGCGTTACGGAAGCGAGCTTTATCATAAGCGGAGTGCCGAGCACGCAGAAGCGTGACGGAAGATACGAGGATTTGTTGTATGCGTTTATTATCCTCGCCGTGATAGTCGTAGCGGATTGGATGGTGTATTGTTATGAGCAGTATCAACTTCGATAATCCCTGGCTGTTGTTCCTTGCCCTTCCGCTGGTCGCGCTGTTTGCGGTGCCGTTCTTTATAGCGGTAAGAAAGGACAACGTAAACGGGCACAATATCGCTTCGGGAATAATTCACGTCGTAATGGCGCTTATAATCGCCTTCGTTGCGGCGGGCACGAGCATAATAACCACTATGACCGAAACGGACGTATACGTTCTTGCCGACGTTTCTTACTCGGCTACGAGGAACCTCGATACGGTGGACGAATATATTTCCGACCTCGGCAAATCGCTGCCCAACCACTCGCGCATGGGCGTTATCTGTTTCGGTAAAAACCATCAGCTTCTGACGCGACTGGGCGAGAGGGTGAAAAGCGTAAAGCAGGCGAACGTCGACGACAGCGCGACCGATATAGTGGGCGCACTGGAATACGCAGGCTCGCTTTTCAGAAACGACGTAATCAAGCGCATCGTTCTTATCACGGACGGCAAGCAGACAAACGAGAGCGACCCCAACGCTTTAAAGCGCCAGGTGGACGCTCTCAACGACAGAAAAATTCACGTAGACGCGATATATCTCGACGACAATATTTCGGCGGACGCGCACGAAGTTCAGCTTTCGGGCGTACGCTATACGCAGGCGACCAGCCTTAACCGCGAGGAAAAGGCGGCGGTAACGGTAAATTGCAGCTGCCCCGAAACCAAAGAAGTGGACGGCGTAACGCAGCCTTACGAGGTGGAGGCGGTGCTCACGCTGTATAAGGACGGCGAGGAATATACCAAGACTTCGGCGCTGCTCACGCGCGGCACCAACACGGTCAACTTCAATCTTCCCACGGATAAGGAGGGCACCTTCGATTACGAGGTGCGCGTTGTCTGCGGAGAGGACGAAAACGCGAACAACAACACGGCGGCTTTCACTCAGTCCGTATCGGGCGAGATGAGCGTATTGCTGATAACCACCAACCCCGACGACGTGGACGTGGTAAGGGATATATACGGGGAGAACGCGGAAATAGACGCGTACGCTTACGTTCAGGACCCTTCCATTCCCTGCACGGTAGAGGGGCTTTGCAAGTACGACGAGATAGTATTGTCTAACGTAAACGCAACACAGATTGCAAACAGCCAGATGTTCCTGGAAAGTCTGGATACCGTCGTATCTTTATTCGGCAAGAGCCTCGTCACCTTCGGCGACACCTATTTGCAGAGCGACCGCGGCGGAAATCTTAAAGCATTGGGCAATATGCTTCCCGTGGTCTACGGCAAGAGCGGCGACGCGGCTAAGCTTTACACGCTGGTCATAGACACCTCGCGCAGTATGGAGCTTGCCTTAAACAAAGACTCCATTCCCAACCTGCAACTCGCCAAGTCGGCGGCAATAGAAATAATCAATATGCTTAAAGACGACGATATGGTTGCGCTGGTGGAATTCAACGGCGACGCATATCCCCGTTTCAACCCCGTTCCCGTGGGCGAAAACCGTCAGAGAGTTATCGACAGAATCAATTCGTTTACAGTCCGTCAGAGTACGGATATAGGCGCGGGCCTGACCGCCGCGTTCAATATGATGAAGGATACGTCTTACAGTCAGAAGCGCGTTATGCTCTTCTCGGACGGCCTCAATTTCAGCGGTGATAACAAGGTGGGCAGCGTAGTTCAGCTTATGCGCGCTTACGGCATCTACACCTCCGCGCTGGACATCGGCAGGGGCGCAAACAACGACGGCGCTTCCAGCACGGCGAAACAGCTTATGACCGACATAGGCGAAAGCTGGGGCGGCGGCGGTTACTTTGACATAAGCAATACCGAAAATATACAGAAAGTAATTGCGGGCGAGCTCAACGAAACGGTCAACGACACGGTGGGCAAGAATTCGTATATATACGTAAAGAGGCGCGCGGACGACGTTCTTAAAGGCATAGTGGACGACGATACGCTTTCCGCCATGTTCGAGCCGGAATCGGACAATCTCAAACCGCTTGTGGACTATCTGCACTCTACGGCAAAGGGCAGCGCGACGACGGTGCTTTCCGCGGGATATCATATTCTGATAAACGGCGTGCCCGAACTGCGTGAGGAGCCGCTGTATGCCTACTGGAATTACGGCAACGGCAGAACGGCTTCGTTCACCGGCGCGCTGAGCGGCGACTGGGTAAGATATTTCGACGAGCCCGTGCGCGAAAAACTGTATGCCAATATTTTACAGACCAATACTCCCGAACAGAAGATTGACTTCCCCTTCCTTTTGGATATAATGACTGATGAGGGATACGCCGCGGTGACGCTCACCCCCGAGACGGTGCGAGCAGACGCAAAGACGCAGATTGAAATTACTTCCCCCGACGGCGAAACGAGGACGGGTACGCTTGCGTTCGGCACGTCGACCTTCAACTATAACTTCGTTACTCCCGACGTGGGCAAGTACGCGGTTAAAATCACTTACGAATACGGCGGCAGAACTTTCGTTGCCGAGCGTACCGTAAATATTGCGTATTCTTCCGAGTACGACAGCTTTGCGCTGTACGACGCGGGAGTTCTGCACAAGATGCTCGGCGCCAACGGCAAGGTCAGCGAAAACGGCAAACTGGAAATAGTCAACGACCAAAAGGAAATCGGCGTTTACAACCTCTCGTTAAGTCTTCCTCTGCTGATAGTCTGCGTAGTGCTGTACGCGGTGGATATTGCCGTGCGAAAACTCAAATGGGAAGATATAAAGAGCTTTTTCAAAAGGGCTAAAAAGGTTAAATGACGGTGATGGGTATGAAGAAGATTAAACGTATTTTATCAATACTCGCCACCTCGCTGCTGGCTGCGGCGTTCGCGGGCTGCGGCACATATACGCCGCCCGACAACCCCGACGACCCCAATAAGCCGGATACGCCCATAATCACCCCCGGTCCCGTCAACCCCGCGGAGGACGTTTTCAAGGTTTCGCTGGTGTGGAACGGCAACCCGTTCACGCAGGCAAACTATCCTGGCTTAACGGGCATACAGGCGCAGTGGACGGACGTGGAAACCAAGGAAGTTTTCCGCGCGGCGTTCGATAAGGACGGCGTTGCAAAGCTGCCCGACCTGGACGGCGATTTCCGGGTAACGCTGGTCAGTCTGCCCGACGGATACACCTACGAACCCAATATATACGAGGCGAACAACGACTTCAAGGAAGTCACCATCGCGCTCTACAAGATAACTCCGGTTATCCGCCGCGGTCCCTACGCGGGCGAGCCTTTCGTAGGCGAATTCTATTACGACCTTAACAGCATAGGCGCGTACAGGGTGACGCTGGAAAAGGACCAGAAGGTATTTTTCAGGTTTAACCCCTCGGTAAACGGCAAGTATACCGTGACTTCGATGGTGGACGTAACCGCCAACGAAATCAACCCCTTGCTCGATTTGCATTTCGGCAGTACGCAGTATATCTCTCCTACGCCCTCAAAGAAGCAGGACGGCGGCGGTTCGGAAAATTCGTATACCAAGAATTTCAAGATGGAATACACCATTTCGCCCGAAGAGGTGGGAAACGTGATGATATTCAGACTGTATTCCACAAGCCGCAACGACAGCGAGGAATCGTACCCTCTGACCGTGGACTTTATTCTGGACAGAAACGGCGATTTCGCAAACCGCTACGACGCGGCGCAGGAGATTAAGCCGACGGAAGATTTCGGCAAGGTTACGGGCGAAATTCTTAACCCCGCGGGCACGTTCACTTACTGTGCAAATCGTCCCGGCGTTGAAAACAAACGGCTTGACCAAAGGTCGGTAAAGCTATACGACGACGGTTACTATTACTATTACGACAGTTTGACCGACACCCGTTTGGAAAGAGTTTACGCGCAGTTGAGAAGGCGCACCGAGGTTTCGGACGAATCGTTTTACAGCGGTCCTCACGTGCGGCTTTACTATCTGGTTGGCGCGGACGGAGCCGCCAAGAATTACGAGGAGTTCATACGCGGCGCAAACGGATACGGCGCGCACTGCAACGGCGACGGCGTATATCCCGTCACCGAGGAGTTGAAGGTGTTCCTGCAAACCTATGCGGTATCGGAGCGCTACTTCAACGACGGCAACGGCTGGGCGGAAACCTATGCGAACTACAATTCGGACGAGGACAGCCAGTGGATGTTTGCGTGCGGATATTACGCAACGTAAAGGAAATTGATTATGAAAAACAAAAAAATTCTGACTATGATATGTTCGGTCGCTACGGCGGCTACGCTGGGAATTACGGTGCTTGCGGGCTGTAATCAGGAAAAGCACGCGTATACCTGGACGGTGGATACGGAGGAAACGTGTTCCTCGGTCGGTCACCGCACGGGCGTATGCGGCATATGCGGCGACGTAAAAGAGGAAGAGATAAAGATAAACCCTTCCAGACACGGCTACGGCGACTGGCAGATTACCATGCCCACCGAGCAGGCGGAAGGCAAGGCGGTTAAAATCTGCGCTCACAATTCGGCGCATACCGCCGAGGTAACACTTCCCAAACTTACCGCAGAAGGAACGGGCTACGTTTCGCACGATATAACCAAGGCGCCCACGGCGATTGAAGAGGGCGTGCGCACCTACGTGCTGGAAACCGAAAACGGACCGGTAGAGGTCAACGTTACGCTTCCCAAAAAGCCCGTCACCACGGTGGAGGACGCCGTGCTGGTTGGTACTCATTCGGGGCACCTCGTGCGCTCGGCGAGCGGCACTTATACCGACTCCGGCACGGAGACCGCCAAGTCCAATAAATTCAGTTATGAATTCGGCGATAACTACACGCACGTCACCGACGAGGGACAGAAGGAACAGTACTGGTTCTCGACGGACGACAGGGGCGAGCCCTTCGGCGTGTTCGTGAGAGTCAACCGCGTACTCGTGGGCGACGACCCCGACGGCGATACGGATGTGGAGCTTCCCGACGGATATAATCCCGACTACGAAGGTAAATTCGAGGACGTGCTTTCGGACCCTAGGGCGGTGGAAAACGTAACGGCATCCCACCTTCTGGGCTTCGGTTATTCGACGGGTACCAACGATATACGCGGCTACGGCGCGGAAGACTTGCTTTCCAAGTATTACGCCGCCGCGCAGGCCGCGCGCGGAAGCAATACCGCCGTGCATTACGAGGAGCATTTCTTAAAGGCGCAGAACGGCGAAATCACCGCCGATTTCTCATACGGCTTCTATGAAAACCCCAATTTCGCGCGCTATAAAATCGAATTTACTCTATACGCCTCGGGCGCAATAAAAACGCTGAGAATGGATACTAAGGTAATCCGTGCTTACATGATTGCGGAAGATTTAAGCGGCAACAAGCTTTTCTACGATGACGGCGATATAATTTACGCCGAGGAATATCCCAGAGACCCCAAGACGAGTGAAGACCTTTACGAAATGAAGGACGGCAAGCCCGTGGTAAGCGGTGTAAAGGAAGACGTTAACGGCAACGAGCTGCACGACGCAAACGGCAACACCATTACCAGATACAAGCCCCAGGGACGCAACGACAGAAGATATTATTCGGACGACCACAGCGAAGTCAACAACAAGACGCTTATTTATAACGAGCAGGTGTTGAAGACCCCCTCCGACGTCGTTCCCGAAAACCCTTACAAGAGCGACGTGCTGTATATCAGCTCGCTTGACGTAAAGTATAACGGCAGCGTGATAGGCGAAAGCGGCGTGGAGCTTCCCACCAACCAGGCGGTGTACCTTGAAATAGACAACGTTCTGCCCACGACGGCGACGCTCGATTACGACCCGCTGAGAATATACGTGAGAACGGCAACGCGCGATATCGAGCTTACCAACAATTACTCCGACAATCCCTATTCCATGGTAGGTTCCTTCCTTTCGGAAGCGACCGTAAACGGAAAGAAGACTAAAAACGTTATAATTCTCAATTCGCGTTACGCTACCAAAAACGAGAACGACTTCGTGACGCTGGTATTGAAGACGTACGGCGGCAGATGCGAAAAGCTTGTAAAGCTGACGTTCGAAAAGGGCGCGCCCTCCTCCATAAAGGCGCAGGCGTATACCTATTCGGACGTAAGCGGCAAGCCCGTGTACAGATGGGCGGACTATACGAGCGACAACCACGCTAAAATTTACGTCGGACAGCCGCTCCTTATAAAAGCGGTGGCTGCGGATGACGAAGCGGGTTTTGCGGATACGAGCTTTACGGCTTCTCTGTTCCTGGACAACAGCGTAACCTTTGAAAACGGTTTCGATTTCAACGGCGAGAAGGTGACCAGGGCGGTTGCAAGCAAAGCGGGCAGCTATCAGATTCTTCTGCAATATAACAAACCCGGTTCGGGAACGGGCGAAGGCGTAAGCTTTGCCTACCTGTATCTGGACGTAGAGGAGGCGCCCGACCTTTCGGAGGTATTCAGCGGCGAATACGTTGCGAAGGCAAGCCTTAAAATAGGCGGCGCGGTAATTGACGGCACCGAAATGACCGTGACTTTCACGAACTCGGGCGACTGGCACCAGGGCGAGATTGCAATTACTTCGGCAGCAGGCAACTGCGTTTACGATTATACGGTAAGCGCGGACAACAAGATTACGCTCGTTTATAAGAGCGGTGTTACGGCAACCGATAACGATACGTTCGACTTCTCGTTCGCCTTAAACGAGGCGTACAAGATAGAAGTCACGCACCACTCCGGTATCCGTACGGACGTGGAAACGGTAGTGCTTTCCCGTCCCCTGACCGACTGAACTTAAAAACTGATAAAAAGGGGCGCGCCCCAAC